>CALKIP010000029.1 GCA_937995995.1 uncultured bacterium | reverse complement strand
GGTGTCGACGAGGAGCGCGGACACGGTGGCGCGCTCGTGGAGAGATTGTGCAGACCGGCCGTTCGTGCTATTCGTACAACCGTCGAACTTCGATCCGAGTCGTGCGCCCGCGGGTCGGCACACGGCATGGGCGTACTGTCACGTACCGAATGGATCGGATCGGGACATGACGGATGCGATCGAGGCCCAGGTCGAGCGCTTCGCACCAGGTTTTCGAGACCGTATCGTCGCCCGAAGCACCCTGAGCGCGTCCGAGTTCGGGCGCTACAACCCCAACCTCATCGGCGGCGACATTGGGGGCGGCGCCAACACCTTGCGCCAGATCATCCTCCGCCCGATCGCCGCGGTCCAGCCGTATGCGACGCCGGCCAAAGGGGTGTATCTGTGCTCGGCATCGACTCCCCCGGGCGGCGGGGTTCATGGAATGTGCGGATTTCACGCGGCAGAGACCGTGTTGGCCCACAACAGGTGAGACGGGCTCTCTACCCCGCGCCCCCAGTCCGGAATCGTGCCCGTCGAACGCACACGACACATTGGGGGCTTTGTGCGCCGCTTCCGGGATCGCGTTCCGTGCACGCCCCTACTCCACGCGACTCCCGTTCGAGCCCTCGGCGGAAAGGAGTTTCCAGGTCAGTTGGGCAGGGCTGTCACACCGACCGCCGGCCGCACGAGATGGAAGCGCTCCTGCCGTCTCAGCACCCAACGCCGGTTCCCGTCGGCGTCCACGTACGCCTCCTCCTCGAGTGCCATGCGCACCGACTGACCGTCCCACTCCGGAACCGGCGTCGCCGCCTGGAGTTCGACCGAAAACCATGTGTTCGGACGAATTGGCAGGTCGCCGCGGCCAGGCACCCCGTCCTGCCGGTCCCATAGGCCGACCAGCGGCCCTGCGCCGTGCCCGTGCGCGCCGATCGGGTGGGTGTAGACGGTGCCATCGACCCCCTCTGCACGCATCCGCTCTAGCGTACGCTCCAGCACCTCGTTTCCGGTCCAGCCGGGGCGAAGTTCTTCGAGTAGCAGATCCTGGAGGCGCTGAGCGTTTCGAAGCGCCGCGTACAGGCCTGGGGGGGCGTCGTCCTCGTCCTCACGGAGGACGTAGCCCATGTGCTGCGTGTCGGTGTTCAGGCCGAGGGCCGTAATGCCGAAGTCCACGTGGAGCAGGTCACCGCGTCGGATGACCGGGTTTGCGGAGTCGGCCATCTCGACACCGCGCCGCTGCACGGTGACCGATGGGTGGAACCACGTCGCGAGCCCCAGATCGTTGACCCGTTGGCGCAGCCACCAGACCACGTCCTGCGTTCGCGTCTCGTCCGGCGTGACGACCTCGGCTGAGAACGCCGTTGCGATCAACTCGTGTGCGAGTTCCTGCATCTCGCGATAGACCGGGAGTTGCTCCGGCAGTCGTTCGGCGATGAAGTCGATCGCCAGCCGCTCGCGCCGAACCACGCGCGGCAGGTACGTGGGCCCGAGCGCCTTCTGCAGTTGCTCCCACTCGCCGGCGCTCAGGCCATCGGCGAAGGCGTGCGTGTGGGAGATGTTGACGGCTATCGTACCAGGATTGCAGCGCTCGACGATCGGCGTGAGGAGCTTCCACTGCTCCGGGCCGAACGGCTCCGCGGCCCGCCTCGTTGCGCCTGCCATACCGACTGCCGCATTCGGATCCCGGACCACCCGGTAGAGCTCGCTCTGGGATGTGCCGCCGATCGCGACCCGATCGACGCCGCGCCCCGGCCCGAGATCGCAGAACGTGTAGATCGTCCGCCGTCGAGCTGCCATCGTCGTCGGCGACACGAGCGAGGAGAAGACGGGATCCTCGTTGTACTCCCGCATCGGGAGGATCCACATGTCGACGCCGTGCTCCCGCATCAGCCGCGGCAGCACGCGCTCGAGCCGCAGCCGAAGCCACTCCTGCTGCCGCTCTGCCTGTTCGCGCAGCGTGCCGAACGGTCGATCCTGCGCACTCACCGGCGCAGCGATGAGGAGGGCGAGCGCCACCTGCAGCACCAGCCGTCTCATGATCGATCTCTCCCTTGGTTGCGAATTAGCCGGCCCGCGTCCCGACGTGGATGGCGGCGATCCCGAAGGTAAGGGAGTGCCAGTGCACATTCTCGAAGCCCGTTGAGCGCATCCGGTCGGCGAGTTCCTCCGGTGCCGGAAACTCCAGGACCGAGGCAGGGAGATACGCATAGGCGCTCCCGTGGCGCGAGATGAGGCGCCCGACCCACGGCAGGACCTTCAGGAAGTAGAAGAGATAGAGGCCGCGAAGCGGCTGCCACCGGGGCGTGGTGAACTCGAGGATCACCAACCGCGCGCCGGGCTTCAACACCCGTGCGAACTCCCGTAGCCCCGCGTCCAGATCCGCCAGGTTGCGCACACCGAAGCCGACTGTCGCGCCATCGAAGCTCGCATCGGGAAACGGGAGACACAACGCATCGGCACACGCAGGGACAACCGGGTGCCCGGCGATTTTGTGCACACCGCGCTCGAGCATCGGCAGGCTGAAATCCGACGCGACGACGCGACCCTGGAACGACTTTCTCCCCCCGAGCTCCAGTGCCAGATCCAGTGTGCCGGCACACGAGTCCAGGTAGACACCCTCCCCCGCGTCATCGGCAAGGAGCAGGTCCACGGCCCGGCGTCGCCAACGACGATCGATGTTCAGGCTCAGGAGGTGATTGAGGAGATCGTATCGGGGCGCGATCGCACCGAACATCCGGCGGACCGCGGCTGCCTTCTGCTCCGCGGGGGGCAATGCTGATGGATCAGCGGATAGAACGCGCATCGCGCAAGTCGCTCCAGTGTCGTAGAATGAGGAGGCGCAAGCTAGCTTCGCGTGTCGTGCCGATCAAGGCCTGCCGCGTCGCTGAAACTCGGGCATTCATGGTCCCGTATGGACCACCGGCGACCGAGAACGTAACCCGCGACCTGCGGACCAGGTGGATTTTTCGAAGCTGACCGACCAGGAGGTGGTGGCCCACGCTCGTGCCGGGCGCGAGAAGGCTTACCGCGAATTGATCGGCCGTTACGAGCGTCCGGTCTTCTCCATCATTTATCGCCTGGTCCGTGACCGCGAACTCGCCGAAGACCTCGCCCAGGACACCTTCATCAAGGTGCTGAACGCGATCGATCGCTACGATCCGAAGCACAAGTTCAGTTCCTGGATCTTCAGGATCGCCCACAATACGGCCATCGACCGGCTGCGCAAGCGAGAAGTCGACACGCTCTCGCTCGATGGGTCCCCACACGCGCAAACGCAAGAAGCCATCGAGGCCACGCGCATCGTGGCGGTCGCTACCGAGGCGTCCCCGGAAGAGTTCACCGCCAATCGTGAGATCGGCGAGGCGATCGAGGCCGCCATCGCGCGCCTGCGTCCCGAGTACCGCACCGCGATCGTGTTGTGGCACGTCGAAGGTCGGCCGTACGACGAGATCGCCGAGATCATGGGAATTCCGCTCGGAACGGTCAAAACGTACATCCACCGGGCGCGCAACGAACTGCGAAAGCACCTGGCCCATCTCCGGGCATGAAACCACGGTGGGTGATTGATCGTATGGGAAGCCAGACCCACAAAATGGAGTACTGATGTGACTACCGACGGCATTCTACACCCGGAGTCTGACCGGCTCGAAGCCTACGTAGAGGGCACGTTGGACGATTCAGACCACGCGGTCGTCGAATCGCATCTCGTGTCCTGTGCGCGGTGTCAGGTCGAGGTGGAGGAATGGAAGGCGATGTTCTCGGCGCTGGCGGCGCTGCCACACTTCGAGCCAGCGCCCGGCTTTGCGGACCGCGTCATGGCCGGTGTCTTTGTGCACAAGCCCTGGACGGTGCGGGCGGCCGAGCTGATCCGCCGCCTCATCCCGTCGAGTACCGCGGGTTGGATGCTGGCCACGGCACTGCTCGCCCTGCCCGTCGTGTCCGCTGGCGGCGCAGTGGCCTGGCTACTGTCCAAGCCGACCATCACCCCCATGGGCCTGTGGTTATTCACCCGGGAGCGTATGGCCGACGGCCTCATGGCGATCGTGATCCGCGTCGGTACCGCGCTCATGGAGAGCAACACGGTGGCCTGGCTCCGCCATTCGGCCGGACCGCTCGTCGCCGACATCGGTACGGCCCAGCTCGGCGCCGCCGCAGCGCTGTTCGCTGCATTGATGTTGACTTCCCTCTGGATCCTGTACGACAACCTGTTCCGCACTCCTACGCGGGAAGAGCATTATGTCATGCGTTGCATTTAGCCGGCTTCGGATGGCCTGGCCCCTGGCGATCGCACTGCTGCTGACGGGTACGACGGCAGCACGCGCCCAGGATTCCGGACGCACCACCGCCGACCGGCAGACGGAGATCATTGCCAGCGAGATCGGTCTCTCACGCGACCAGGCCGCGTTGCGGCTCGAGCTCGCCGGCGGACGCACGCTCACGCTCGAACTCCGCGATGACCACGCCTGGTTGAACGGAACCCGCGTCGGACCCGCTCCGCGCGGCGACGAACTCGATCGCTCGTGGCGGGCTCTGCTCAACGACGCCATGGACGCGCCGACCTCGGAGCTTCCGAAGCTGCTCTCGAATTGGGATGCGCCGAGCGGCGAGGCGGGTGAGCGGCTGGATCGAGTCCTGGAGTCCACGTTCGGCGGCTTGGCCGGAGCGCAGGTACCCGCTTCCCCCGCCGCCGATGCGGTGTCCGATGACGATCGTTGGGCGTCCGACACCGTAGCTCGACTCAACCAGAAGATCGCCGAACTCGAGTCACGACTCGAGGATGCACGCGGGGCTTCAGACGTCGCGCGTATCAATCGGGTCGAAAACGAGCGATGGGGCTGGCCCGCTCCGTTCCGCCGCCTCTTCCGAGGGATCGCCAACATCTTCTCGATCCTCGCCGTCTACGCGGTCCTGGTCGGGATCGGCTTCGCCGTCGTCTTCTTCGGTCGAAAGTACCTGGAGGGCGTGGCCGATACGGCGCGCCACGCCACCGTGCAGTCCGGGCTGGTCGGACTCGCCGCGAGCTTCCTCGTGGTCCCGGCGTTCATCCTGGGCGCGATTGCACTGACGATCTCGATCGTCGGAATTCCAGCCCTGATCGTGTGGCTGCCTCTCTTTCCCGTAGCCGTGACGTTGGCCGCGATCTTCGGGTATCTCGGGGTCGCCCACGCGGCGGGAGAGGCGCTGGCCGAACGCAGGTTCGACGGCGGCGAACTCTTCAAGCGGGCGAACTCCTACTACTACGTGTTGACCGGGGCCGGGCTGCTCCTGGCACTCTACATTGCCGCCAACGTGGTGGAAATAGCCGGTCCATGGCTGGACTTCATCACCGGAATGCTCAACTTCCTCGCGGTGGTGCTGACCTGGGCGGCCTTCACGATCGGCTTCGGCGCCGTGCTGCTCTCACGTGCTGGCACCAGACCGAAGACGATCCGACCGCTCGAGTCCGAAGTGGACACGGATCCGGTCTTCGAGGAGGAGTCCCATGTCTAGAGCCCTGACCGGCGTGGTGCTCTCCCTCGTGCTTCTGGTCGCAACTACAGAGGCGGCGATCGGCCAGGACTGGCGCACGATCAGCCAACGCCGGCAGGTGGCGGGCGAGAACCTTCTCAAGGTCGACGTCTCGTTCGGTGCGGGCCGGCTCCGTGTCCTGCCGGCCGAGTCCGGGACGCTCTACCGCTCCTCGATCAGGTACGATGCGCAATCGGTTCAGCCGATCAGTGAGTACGAGAGTGGCAGACTTCGCCTCGGAGTGACGGGGACCAACGGCAGGCCCACGAAAAGCATTCGCGATGGCGGCCGGCTCGACATCGCCCTCGGTCCGGATGTCCCTACCGAACTCGAGTTGAAATTCGGCGCCGTCGAGGCCGAGATCGACCTGGGCGGCCTGCGGATTACCGAGGCCAAGATCTCGACTGGCGCGAGCGATTCACGGGTACGCTTCTCGCATCCGAATCCGGAGCGGATGCGGAACCTCGCGATCGAGGCAGGCGCCGCGGCATTCCGCGCCGAAGGGCTGGGCAACGCCAACGTGGAATCGATCAGCGTCGAGGGTGGCGTGGGCGACATCACGCTCGACTTCACGGGCCGGTGGCGTGGAGACACCCGAGCCACCGTCGAGATCGGCCTGGGTGCCGTCGAACTCCGCGTTCCCCGAGGTGTCGGGGTGCGCGTCTCCAAGGACACGTTCCTGATGGGTTTCGATGCCCAGGATCTCGTCAAGCGTGGCGACACCTACTACTCGACCAATTGGGACGGAGCCGAACATCGGCTCACGGTCGATATCGACGGCGCATTTGGATCGATCAAGATCCGATGGGTCGACCCGAACGATACGCTCTGAGCCGGGTACATTCTGCCGGCTCAACACATCTTGCCATAGATACCGGAGGCGAACATGCTCGGTGCGCTCCTCACGTTCTTCCTGGTCGGACTAGTCTCGCTGGTCGTGATCTCGATCGTACTCGCCGTGGTCGGCGCCGTCTTCTCCATCGCGCTGTCCCTGGCAGGATTTCTGCTCTTCAAGGTCGCGCCGATCCTGCTGATCGGCTACTTGGTGGTCCGGTTCCTCGCACCGAAGCACAAGCGGCTATCGGCCACGGATCGAGCGTGGCTTAATAGCTGAGTCGAAAAGCAATGCGGATCATTCTGGACGGTGAGCAGGAGCTCCGCGTCCAGGCGGCCGGGTTCGGGCTCGAAGTCGAGTCGACGGATCCGGCCGTCGGCTTTTCGCCCCTGCACATGCTCGCCGCATCTCTCGCCACCTGTACGGTTTCCGTCCTGGCGAACTGGGCTGCGCAGGCCGAGTTGGAGCTCGAGGATCTGGAGATCGGGATCGCGTGGGAATACGTGGAGGATCCCTACCGGGTCGGACGCTACGATATGGTCATCAACTGGCCATCGTTGCCCGTGCCGCGGCGGGCCGCCGCCGAGCGAGTGGCACGTCACTGCACTGTGGAGCACACGCTCGAGGTTCCACCGACCATCGATATTCGTCTGGCGGCCTGAACCCCGCTCGTCGCCCTAGCGGACACCTCGCCGGACGATCACGCGTGCCCCACGTCCTGCCGCCAGAGATTCCGCCGCGCTACCGTCCCGTACGGAGATCTCGAGCATTCCGGTCGAGCCCGTGAGTGCGAGTGCGGCTCCAGGTTCGACGTCGGCGTACGTACGGCCCAGGGAAGTGATCTCGACTCCGGCCACGATGATCCGGCTCTCTGGTGCGACCCACGTGCCTGGAACGTTCGTGATCAGGTTACCGAATCGGTCCACATGGACGATCTCGCCCTCGACACCGAGCGGACCACGCGTCGGCTCGGGCAGCCGGAGCCGCACCAGATCCGAGATGGGCCCGCCGAGTTTGTGAAGCGGAACGCCCCGGGCAAGGTGGGCCGCGGCCGGCGCGAATATGTCGCGCCCGTGGAACGTCGCCGAGACCTCTTCGCGCCGGTGGGCCGAGCTCTCGAGGACTACGACGTCGGCCTCCTGCCCTTCGGCGAGCACCCGGGTCAGGATTCCGTTGTCGGGCGCGACGAAGAGGCGGTCCTCGATGCGCGCGGCCACGGCACGCCTGTCGCTTCCGACACCCGGATCCACGACGACGACGTGAATCGTGCCGGGCGGGTAGAGCCGCCAATACCGGGAAAGGGTGATCGATGCGGCGAACACGTCGCCCGGGGGGATGTCGTGCGACGCATCGTCGATCACGGCCTCGGGCGCGATCGTGGAGATCACACCCTTCATGGCCGCGACGTACCCGTCAGCGGTGCCGAAGTCGGTGAGGAGGGTGATCCGGGTCATTGGAGTACAGGCGCACGGAGCCAAGCCGCTCGAGCCGGCCTCCGTACCGTACCCGAACGCTCAATCCGGCTTGCGCCAGGCGGTCGCAGCTTCCAGATCGGCAATGAGAGGGCCGGCATCCGCGCCGGCGAGTGCTTCCGACACCGGCCCCCCGCCCCGCCCCGGCACATCGAGCCCGAACCTCCGGAAAACCGCAAGCGTCTCCGGGTAGTCCCGGACAACGACGTGAAGCGGCATCGCGGCGAGTTCGGCCATGGGCCGAGGCGGTGCCAGGTTGAGGCGCGGCATCAGACGCCGACCGCCGCCTCGCTCTCGACCGAGGCGGCGATTCGCTCGGCGATTTCGTTGAAGGCGCGCCCCGCCGGTGAGTCGGCGGCCGCGATGGCGGTCGGCTGGCCGGAGTCGCCCGCCTCGCGCACCTTCGGATCGAGCGGCACCTCACCCAGGAAGGGCACGTGCATGTCCTCCGCGAGAACGCGACCGCCGCCCTTGCCGAAGATGTCGACCTCCTCGCCGCAGCATGGGCAGACGAAGCCGCTCATGTTCTCGACCACACCGAGGATGCGCGTCTTGACGCGTTCGAACATGCGGATTCCGCGTCGCACATCCCCCGTCGAGACCTCCTGGGGCGTCGTGACCATTACCGCGCCATCGATGTCGACGGTCTGGACCAGCGAAAGCTGTGCATCGCCGGTGCCCGGCGGCATGTCCACGATCAGATAGTCGAGCTCGCCCCACTCCACCTGCTCGAGGAACTGGCGCAGGATGCCGGAGATGAGGGGCCCGCGCATGATGGCCGGCTGCTCGTCGTCGAGGAGGAAGCCGAGGCTCATGAGCTTGACGCCGTGGGCATCGAGCGGGACGATCTTTTCCTTCCCACGCTCGCCCGTGACCCTCGGCTTGCGCTTCTCACCGAACATGAGCGGGATGTCTGGGCCGTAGACGTCGGCGTCGAGGAGGCCGACGCGCTTTCCGGCGGCGGCGAGTGAGGCCGCGAGATTGACGGACACGGTCGACTTGCCCACACCACCCTTCCCGGAGCTGACCGCGATCACGCGGCCGAGCGACGCGGCGAACTGCGGCTGTGGCGTCGGCGCGGGAACCGATCCGGGCTTGAGCGGGCGTCCGCCGCGCCCACCCTGTGACGGCTGCGCCTGGATCTCCTTGGGGAGCTTGACGTCGATCTTGACCTTGGTCACGCCGTCGACCGCCTCGATGGCTGCGCGGGTCTCCCGTACGAGCGTGCCCGGGTCCTGTGGCTTCAGGACGAACTGGCAGTGGACCCCGCCCTCATCGTTGACGGACAACTCCTGCACATGGCCTCCGGACAGGACGTCCTGCCCGGTGGTGGGGTGTCGAACCTGTCGCAGTGCCGTTTCGATGTGGCCGAGCAGTTCCTGGCGATCTATCATGAGTCTCCTCTCTATCGTACGAACGGCCGGCGCCCCCCGGGGCGCCGGCCGTGCATAGGCGCCGGTCTGTCAGTCCGGTACTAGAGGGCGTGGACGCCCTTGACCTCGGGCACCGCCATCATGATGCGACGCTCGATCCCCTGCTTGAGCGTGAGCATCGAGATCGGGCAGGACTCGCACGCGCCCATGAGCCGAAGCTGGACGATGCCTTCCTCCTCGTCGTACTCGACAAGTTCGACATCTCCGCCGTCGGCGCGCAGCGCGGGTCGGATGACGCCGAGCACTTCCTCAATCTTCTTGCGCGCGGTCATTGGACTTCGTCGATCCGGTTACTATTGTGTCGGGCGGCCCTTCGCCAAGGTACAGGTCGTAGTTACCCCGAGTCAACCGAAGGGGTCCGTGACGTCGGATACACCCCGGCCTGGACTGCGCACCCGCCTACTCCTCCGCCATGAACGGGTAGCGATAGTCCGTCGGCGGCACGAGGGTCTCCTTGATCGCCCGTGGCGAGACCCAGCGCAGCAGATTCAGCGTCGAGCCCGCCTTGTCGTTGGTCCCGCTGGCCCGGCCGCCGCCGAAGGGCTGCTGGCCCACAACGGCGCCCGTCGGCTTGTCGTTGATGTAGAAGTTGCCAGCCGCATGGCGCAGCGTCGCCAGCGCCTTGCGAATCGCACCGCGGTCCGTGGCCATGACGGCGCCGGTCAGACCGTACGGCGACGTCTCATTGACGAGTCGGAGCACGTCGTCCCACTCCTCGTCGTAGACGTAGACGGTGACGACGGGGCCGAAGATCTCCTCACACATCAGGCGGTGCTTCGGCGTCTTCGCAAGTACCAGCGTCGGCTGGACGAACCAGCCCTTCTCGTCGCTGTACTCGCCGCCGGCCAGGATCTCCGTCTCGTCCGATTCACGGGCGTGGTCGATGTACGAGGCGATCTTTCGGAACGCCTTCTCATCGATCACGGCGTTGACGAAATTGCGGAAATCACGCGGGTCCCCCATGCGCAGCTCGCCCATCATGCCGACCACTCGCTCGCGCACATCGTCCCACATGGAGCGAGGCACGTAGACGCGGGAGACGGCGCTGCACTTCTGCCCCTGGTACTCGTAGCCGCCTCGCACGATCGCGACGGCGAGTGCCTGTGGATCGGTGCTCTCGTGGGCAACGATGAAATCCTTGCCGCCGGTCTCGCCGACGATGCGCGGATACGAGCGGTAACCCTCCAGGTTGTCGGAGATCTGCTTCCAGAGGCGCTGGAACGTCGCGGTGGAGCCGGTGAAGTGCAGCCCGGCGAAGTCGGGGCTCTTCAGCAGGACATCGCTGATCGCCGGCGCATCACCCGGCAGGAAGTTGACGACGCCCGGAGGCAATCCGGCGGCCTCGAGGAGTCGAACGATGACGTAGTTGCTGTAGACTGCCGCGTGTGCGGGCTTGAAAATCGCGACGTTGCCCATGAGCGCCGGCGCAGTCGGGAGGTTGCCGGCGATCGAAGTGAAGTTGAAGGGGCTCACGGCGTAGATGAAGCCCTCGAGCGGGCGGTGGTCCATCCGGTTCCAGGTGCCGGGCGCGGACTGCGGCTGCTCTTCGTAGACCTGAGTGGCGTAGTAGCTGTTGAAGCGCCAGAAATCGATCAGCTCGCAGGCGCTGTCGATCTCCGCCTGGAACGCGTTCTTGCTCTGGCCGAGCATGGTGGCGGCATTCAGCCGGGCTCGCCACGGACCGGCCAGGAGCTCGGCCGCACGGAGGAAGACGGCCACGCGGTCTTCCCAGCCCCAGTTCGACCACTCCTTCCATGCCTCGCGGGCCGCCTCGATCGCGGCCCTTGCCTCCTCGGCACCGGCCTGATGACAACGTGCGATGACGTGTCCGTGGTCGTGAGGCATGGTCACCTCCTCGACCCGTCCGGTGCGAACCTCCTCGCCACCGATGATCAGCGGAATCTCGATCACCTCGCCGCTCATCCTGTCGAGCTCTGCCTTGAGCGCCTCACGCTCGGGCGAGCCGGGGGCGTAGGAGAGAATCGGCTCGTTGACGGGTGGCGGCGGAGAGTACCGGCCCTCCACGGCGCGCTCGCTCGCGAATCCGCTGCTATCACGTTCCATGGTCTGCTCCACGGCTCCGGGTTCACAGAATCGGTGTATAGATCGCAAAGATCGATGGGACGACCGGCGGAAGCAAGGGACGCCGAGCGGACCTACCGTCTCGGTCACCCTGGCCTCTCCTGAAGACAGAATTCGAAAGCACGATTGAGGAAAGAGGGTGGGATCACCTCCCGACCCAGTCGCTCCATTCCTCCTCCGCCGGCCCAATGGTGAGCCGGTTGCCGGAGCGGACGAGTGGCTGGCGCAACAGCAGTGGCTCGTCGACCAGTTTTTCGAGCCAGCGATCCTCGGAGTAGTGGGCGTGTCTGAGTCCGAGCTGGGCGAAGCGCTTGCCCTCGCGATCGATCAGTGCGTCGACGCCGAATTTCTGGACGAACCGCCTCAACTCGCCGGGCGAGGCGGCGCGCGCGTTCAAGTCGACGAAATGGGTCTTGATGCGGCGCTCGGAGAAGAAGCGGAGCGCTTTCCGGGTGTCCGAGCTCTTTTTCGTGCCGAAAATCTGAACTTCCACGATCTTCAGCGGTAGTTCCCGAACTGGAGCTCGACGCCGAAGTCCCGGGAGCGCAGGAAGGCGATCACCTCCTGCAAAGCGTCGCGTGAAGGGCTGGAGACCCGCAGCTGATCGCCCTGGATAGCGACCTGGACGTTCTTCATCTTCCGCTCCTTCACGGCCTTCGCGATCTCCTTGGCGGTATCGGAAGGGATCCCCTGCTGGAGGGAGACTTCCTGGCGCGCGTGACCGAGGGAAGCCGACTCGATCTTGCCCGGCTTCAGGTTCTTGAGCGGCACGCCTCGCTTGACGAGGCGTGACTGGAGCACGTCGTAGAGCGCGTTGAGCTTGTACTCGTCGTCGGCTTCGAGTCGGAGCAGCGCGTTCGAGCGGTCGAACTCGATCTCCGCATGGACGCCCTTGAAGTCGTAGCGCTGGGCGATCTCCTTGCGGGTCTGGTTGACCGCGTTGTCGACCTCCTGGAGATCGACGCCGGTCGTAATGTCGAAAGAATTCGTCTTGGCCATGGCCGCAATGTAACCCGGCCGGGGGCCGGATTCCAGTCCGACACCGGACGATGTTGACCTGGGCGGCGCCGGGGCGCAGACTGAGTGCGTGGGCCGGCGCATCGTCGTTCCGGCCGTAGGGCAGAGGGCCCGCAAGAGCTTGGAAGGAACACCGATGAAGCGACTATTCCAGATCGAGGGACTGAAGAAGAGGCGGGTCTACGAGGAGAGGCCGCTGCGTGTCTTCGTCACGGGCGCGACGGGGTATCTCGGCAGCGCCATCGTGCGCGAGCTCGTGGCCGCAGGCCACGAGGTCACGGGGATGACGCGTTGGGCGGAAAAGACGCTGGATGTGAAGGATCTCGGCGCACGGGCCGTCGTGGGCGACATCAAGAGCTCGGACACTTTCCGGCGCGTGGCCGCAAAGCACGATGTGCTGATCCACGTCGCTGCCGAGGGTTCGAAGGAGACCGCGATGGCGGACCGGGGCGCCGTGGACGCACTGCTCTGGGCCGCGCGGCAGCACGAGCGGGAGAAGGGTGAGCCGCCGCGCTGCGTCATCTACACATCGGGTTGCTGGATCCTGGGTGAGACCGGCGACGGGCCGGCCGACGAGGATGCGCCGATCGACCACCCGGCGAAGCTGGTGGCGTGGAGGCCGGCCCATGAGCGCCAGGTCCTCGAAGCCGCGACCGAGGATGTGGCCACGGCCGTCATCCGGCCCGGGATGGTCTATGGCGGCGGTCGCGGATTGATCAGCGCCCTCTTCGCCGCGGCGGAACGCGACGGTGCGGCCGAGATCGTGGGCGATGGCACGAACCGCTGGTCGCCGGTCCATGTGGGCGACGTTGCACGGCTGTACCGACTGGTCGCGGAAGCCCGTGCCCGCGGCATCTTCCATTGCACGGAGGGCGCGGGCACACCGGTGATCGAACTGGCGCGGGCGGCGAGCCGGGCGGCGGGGCGTGAAGGCGCCGTGCGGCACGTTCCACTCGATGAAGCGCGCGAGACGATGGGGCCACTGGCCGATGCACTGGCGCTCGACCAGGTCATCGTCTCGAACCGCTCGGAGCGGGAGCTCGGCTGGCGGCACGAGCATCCGCGATTCGTGGAGAGTGCCGAAGAGGTGTACCGCGAGTGGCGCGAGGCGGGCGCCGTCGCCACCTGAAGTCAGCGCACCGCCGCAGTCCGCGGATGTTGGCCTGCGGCAGGTGCGATCCATCCAGCCGCGTCACCCGCGAGGATGCTGACCGAATAGCGGACGCCCGAACCGCGAGCCGGGCGCGGTGTCACTCCATCAGGCCGGCTCGCACAGCCGGCTCGACGGGCACCGAGTGGCTGTAAACGCGCCGCGTGGGGTAGGCGTAAACGATGTCGTCGTGCCGAGCGAATTCCGTGAGAATGTCCTCCCATATCTTCTCGGCACTGCCGCGCCTCTGGCGAGGATCACATACGTAGCGGATCGTAAGCCGCACGCCGTACTCGACCACGCTGGTATAGACGATCGGCTTCAGCGTGGAGAAGTGGATCATGAAGCGGCGCACGCCGGAAAGCACTCTCCGCTCCTCATCGTCACTCAGCGTCTGCCCGTGCTTCTCGGCGATCTTCTCGAGGATCTTCCTGGCCTTCCGCCAGTCGCTTTCAAACGTCACCGAGACGGGGATCTCGTTCCAGATGTACTCGAGCCCCTGATTGAAATTCACGAGCGGCTCGGTGAAGAGCTTGCCGTTGGGGACGTGGACCACACGCCCTGTGGCCTGATCGGCCTCGACCCAGTTGCCGATCTCGAGGAGCGTGAACTGGAAGGCGCGCTGGTCGACAACGTCGCCGGCAAGCGAACCGATCTGGATGCGGTCGCCGACCTGGAACGGGCGTTCCCAGGCGATGAAGAGCCAAGCCGCCAGGTTCGCGATCTGGTCGCGTAAAGCGATCGCGACGCCGGCGGAGAGGAGGCCGAAGAAGGTGGCGACGGAGCGGAACGCCTGGACCCAAATGGTGCCGATCAGCAGTGCACCCGCCGTGTACAGCGTATAGGACATCGCCTTGCGCCAGCGGTAGCGCAATCGGACATCCTCGGTCCGACTCCATATGATTTGCAGTGCGATCCGGCGCAGGACGGCGAGTGCTATGAGGATGGCCGCGGTCCAGATCAGCTTTTCATACAGACCGGGAAACGGCCCGAAGGATTCCTGGAGCCCTAGAGGCGTGGGATTCATGCGTTCGCCGGCAAGCGTCGGTCCGGGAGTTGACGGGAATACCGAATCGACGCTAGCGAGGCACCGCGCGGCGGTCAAGGGCGCGGCGCTGCGGCCGGCTATCGGAGGCCTTGGTCCTCGGGCGTTATCGGCCGCATGCGCAGTTCGACGACCACATCGCCGCGCTCTTCGACGACGATCCGACGAGGCTGCAGTTCGTAACCGGTCCGGTCCGCGGCCACGTGGTACGTCCCCGGCTTGACGTCGCGGAAGACGAAGGCGCCCTCGAGGTCAGCGACGGCGGTGCGAACGGCCTTTCCATCCCGTGCGATCAACAGGACCCGCGTACCGACGAGCGCGGCGCGGTTGCCCTCCTCGATGACGAGGCCCCGGACCGCCGGCGGGGTCGCTGGCTGCGTCGGCTCGGGCACACGGTCCGAATACGGCGCGCTTCGGTCGGCGATCGCATTGGCCAGGGCGGAGACCACGCGTGTGAGGATGCGACTCGTCTCGGCCGACTCCGACTTCTCGGCAGCGTCGCGCTTTTCCACATCGAACGGCTCCACGCCACTTGCCCGGCCGAGCATGGGCACTGCGGGCCGCGCATCCAGTACGGTGGGTTGGAGTGCGGCGGCTGGCCGCTCCGTGGAGCTGGCAGCGACACCGGCATACGCGCTCACCGCCCCCGACCTCAGCGGCGAGGCCGCAGCCGGCGTGGGAGCGAAACCAACGTCGGTTGCCGGCGCCTGAATGGAGCGCGCGACCTGAAGTCGCGGTTCCATGATCGCGCCACCTGCTGAATACTCGGCCCCGGGATCCGTCTCGCCCGTGGGGCTCCTCTCCGTGTTGCCTGCGCCCGAGGACGCGATTGCCAGGTGGCGCTCCGCCTCGAGGGCGGGCTCGGCAACCGGTGCGGGGCGAGCGGCAGGCGGTGCGTCCGTGACGTCGTCGCCCGGGCCCGATTTCGCGGCCGCGACCTGCGTGGGCCGATCCGTGCCTGTGCCCTCCCCCACTTCGTCGAGTGCCAGTTCGGCCGTGGCGTCGGCGGCTGGCTCCGGCGGTGAGGGTTCGGATTGCACCTGGAGTGTTGGCGTACGTGCCAACTCCTCCGGCCGGGGCGCCAGTGCGGATCGCGCGAACCAGCCGGCGCCGACCGCGAGCGTGACGCTGGCCGCCCAGGCCAGGATCCTCGGCGTGCGCCACCATGGCCGGGTGGGGACCGCCACATCACCGCGTGCACGACGGAGGATCTCCTCGAACGGCGGCGCATCCCCTGGTCGTGGATCGGCGGTCCGCAGGATCGATCGTGCCGCGCTCCGGTAGCGCCGCGCTTTCTCGAGCCGTATGCCACACGACTCGCAGACGGCGAGGTGGGCCTCGATATCTACGCTATGCGCGCCCGCGATGGCTTCCAGCTCGCCATCGAGATAGGCGTTCAGTTCGCCATCATCGACGTGCCACATGCTTCTCCTCCAGTGCGGCGTACGCGTCGACAAGTCGCTTCCGCGCTCGAGCGAGCGTGGTCCCTACGCCACCCGGCGCGAGGCCGGTCTGCTCAGCGATCTCCTGGTAGCTGAACCCCGCATCCCAGAGGAGCAGGATCTCGCGATCTCGATCGCCGAGCTGCTCGAGGGCGCGGCGGACCGCCTCGCGCCGCTCCACGAGCTCGACCTCTCGCTCCGGGTTCGGCGCCGGCGGCAGCGTCGCCTCGGTATCGGACTTCAGCAGCGTGAGGTGCCGCCGGCGCCGAAGCACGAGGCGTGCCTCATCTCTGGCCAGGTTCGCGGCTACGTGGAACAGCCAGGCACGGGGCTCGGCGGGCTCGTGCCTCAGTGCGCGGACGAATACCTCCTGGGCGAGGTCCCGTGCGCGATCCGCGTTCCACACCTTGCGGTGGAGGAAGCGGACCAGCTCCTCGTACGTTTCACGGTAGATCTTTGCCCAGTCGATGCTCATGCGCACCTCATGTGCACCTCGAAAAGCGCGTTCATGAGTGAGGACGTGCGAACGACCAGGAGTTGCACAGGTGAGGTCGACTGACGCATCAAGGCCGCGGCTGCTGGCTCGGTGCAGTCGCGGCCACCCTCCCAGCCACGATCAGCAGGGTTGGTCCGGGAGAAGGGCGTCACGGGGTACGCGGGCTCACCCCGCGTGGACGCCGTGGCCCGAGTCCACCACCGCATCCCGCTTGCCGGATACGGCCCACGTCTCGTCCGGATCCGGCAGCGCGATCCTGTGCGACCCACCGGGGAACCGCTTCTCGAGCGTCAGATACTGCCGCCACATCTCCTGATCCGGGTGCTGCCAATCGTGCAGGTAGTAGACGGCGTGGATGCGGGCCTGAAGGAGTTCCTTGGCGCATCCGAAGCAGGGGCGCATCGTGGTGTAGAGGATCGAGCCCTCCGCCGGAATACCGAAGCGTGCGGCGCTGAGCAGCGCGTTCTGCTCGGCGTGCACGCAGATGCAGAGGTCGTAGCCCTGAGCGGAGGGATAGCGCTCACGGTTCGCACAGCGCTCGCACCCGCCCTCGTCGCAGTTGGGCATCCCCTGCGGCGTGCCGTTGTAGCCGGTGGAGATGATTCGGTCATTGAGGACGAGGATCGCGCCGACGCGGCTGCCTACGCAGTTGGCCCTGCGGCGCACGGCCATCGCGATCCCCATGTAGTAGTCCATGCGATCCGGTCGGGATCGGTGCAGTCCGTCCATGGTGCTCCTCGAGCTACGAGTTGAACGTGTGCCGATGCACCGACTCGCGATCGTGTGCACCAGCCCCGCAACAACGAAGCGGCGGATCAGGATGCATGGTGCTTCCTCCGAAATCGGAGATCGGTCACGGGAGTGGGAGCCGCAATCCTAACGCGTCCATAGCCGCTGCGCCACGCTGGTGCGCTGCGGGAGGGTTTCCGCTTGCCCGCTTGCGGTGCAGCACCATGGAACAGTCTCATGCGCCCAGCAGTGCCCGCGCTTCCTCGAGCATGCCCGCGGGCACGAGTACATCTATGCCCGGGACCGCGGACCAGAGCCGATCCGGTTCGTAGGCAGCGGTCGGTGCACGGTAGAGGGCGAAGATACCGGCGCCTTCTAGGCGTGCACACGTCGACTGCGCCTCGGGCAACGCCGTGCACGTCGTGAGGGTGACCCAGTCGGGATCGTACGGCATGGTTCGATTGCACTGATCTGTGGACAGGGCTCGGCGGGGAACGTCCACCCGTCGATGCCTCACAGAATGGCCAACGAACGCGCCGTCCGCAAGTCCAACGTGCGCACAAACTTAGACCGTGACGTCAGTCCGGATCCTCGCCCTCGGCCATGCCAGGCGTCCGCGACCGCGGCGTGGACCCTTCCCCGTGTGCACCGGCGGCGCCCAGCGGATCCCCGAAGGCGGTGATGAACCGCCAGCCATCCGTTCCGAGGCCGGGAATCGGGATCATGTTGAGCATCGCCCAGATGATGGACACGGCCGCCATGGCGTGGAGCGCACTCGCAGCGTTCGGCGTGAGGAGGAGCCCGGAGATGGCATCAAGGGCGAGTGCGAACGTCCGGCTCTGGCCGTAGGTCAGGAACTCGATGACGGTCGCGGGCACGACGCGCAACCACGCGGTGGTTGCGCCGGTGGCGTAGTGGAGCGGGCGCAGGGAGGCGTCGCCGAAAGGCATTCGGTCGACGCCGATCAACCCGGCGGCCGTCCAAAGGACGAGAAACCCGAAAACGACGTTCGCCACGGCGCCACCGACCGCAACCACGGCATTCGCCGTTCCGGAAGCAGGTCTCTGGTATTCGACGCGCCCGCCGAGGGGAAGGATTCGGAGCTCGAAGAGGGTACCGCTTCGGCGCCACGCGATCACCTGAGGGCCTCGACCGACGCAGATGCGTACGACGCGAGCCCGCCGGGCGCGTGCGGCAACGAGGTGGCCGAGCTCGTGCACCGTGGTGGCCACGAGAAGGACGAGTACGACGACGAACACGGCAAACACGGTGGACTAGCCACCAGGCAGGAACAGGTGCAGCTTCATCCCTTCGTGCGTGGCCTCGAATCCGAGCATCTCGTAGAAGCGCAGTGCATCGGGCCGGCGCTTGTCCGTGGTGAGCTGCACGAGATGGCAACCACGCGCTTCCGCGCGGCCGATCGCGTGGCGCAGCAGCGCGCCACCCACGCCCTGCCCCCGAACTGCAGCGGCCGTCCGCACGCCCTCGATCGAAGCGCGCCAGCTTCCCTGGTACGTCAGGTACGGTGTGAAGGTGACCTGGAGGACGCCGACCACCTCATCGTTCCGGGTCGCCACGATCAGCTCATTGTTGGGATCGGCGTCGATGGCTTCGAACGCCTTCAGGTAACCGGCCGGGAGCGGGATCTCGAACCGCTCCCGGCGGCTGCCGAGTTCGTCGTCGGCGAGCATGCGCACGATCTCCGGGACGTCGTCCCTGGTCGCGGCTCGAAAAACCAGGCGTAACGGCATTGTCACACGGCAGGCGACCCGCTCAGGACCGCGCGAACGATGCGTGGGCCGTGTTCGCGGCCGGTCTCGATGAAGACCTTGTTCGGCCGGTTGCCGCCGGCGACGACCCCAGCGATGAAAACGCCTCGCGCGTCGGTCTCCATCGTCTCCGGATCGTGCGCCGGCTCGCCGGTCTCGGGATCGATCGTCACGCCAAGCGCACGCAGGATCCAGGGATCCGGCGTGTAGCCGGTCATGGCGAAGACGAAGTCGTTTTCCAATTCCTCGGTGCGTCCATCCGTCTCGGAGCGGATCACCACGGAATTCGGCCGAATCTCGGCGACACGGTGGCCGAACCTGGCCTGGACCTCGCCGTTTCGGACCCGGCCCTGGATGTCCGGAAGGACCCACGGCTTGACGCCGCTATCGAAGTCGTCGAGAAAATGGACGATCGTGACACGGGCACCGGAGCGGAAGAGGTCGAGCGCGGCCTCGACCGCCGAGTTCCCACCGCCGACGACCAGCACGTCCTGATCATAGTACGGCAGCCCCTCGCGGTAGTAGTGCGTCACCTTCGGCAGTTCCTCGCCCGGCACCTCGAGGAGGTTTGGATGGTCCCAGTAGCCGGTCGCGTCGACGATGTTGGCCGCGTGGTACTCGGCCGCAGAGCCATCGGCGCGGCGCGTGCGGATCGCGAAGCGGCCGCCCGCCTCCCGAGCGACGTCGACGACCTCCTCGTACTGGCGAACATCGAGGCGAAAGTGCTCGACCACTCGGCGGTAGTACTTGAGCGCCTCGAGCCGGGTCGGCCGCGGGTTCACCGTGACGAACGGAAGTCCGCCCAGTTCCAGCTTCTCCGAAGTGCTGAAGAAGCTGCCGTACGTGGGGTATCCCGCAATGCAGTTGGTGATGCAGCCCTTTTCGAAGATCACGCAGCCGACGCCTTCCTGCGCCGCCGCCACGCCCACACCCAGGCCGCACGGCCCGGCGCCGATCACGGCGATATCGATCATATCCTGCACGTCTATCTGCCTTCGTCTGGTCTCAGAGTCATCCGGTGGACCACGCGAGTCTCCGCCTTCGTCCGATCGAGCGGCAGGAGCCAGAGCCCACCGCTGCGCCAGCGCTCGAACTGGTCCCGGTAGTGAGGCGACGTCGGGACTCCGGACTGACCCGTCGGTAGAATGAACCCACCGCTTCCATCGACGTCGGCCATGTCGACGACGTGACGCTGGCTCGCACCCGCGGTCACGTAGACCGGGAAGTCACCACGCCGTGAGTAATGCGCCACGTTCACCGTGGTACGCGACCCCGGAAGAGGCGCTGGCCCGATGTTCAGGCCGAGTAGACGGTCGAGCCACCGAACCGAACCGAGCGCGTGATCCATGCGCACGTGATGCAGTTCGCCCCACGCCCGGCCCTCGGCGAGGCTGTCCGCCTCGACCATGGCGCGGGCCGCGAGCGCAAGGTATGCGCTGTCGCCGCCCTGGTCTACCCACGGGAGCGTGCGACGTTCAAGGATGCGGTGAAGCGCATCGGTGGTGAACCAGTCGGCCGGCCCATCCCAGAGCGACCGCGCCGCGTGGGCGTGCAGCCGGTCCTGCCAGACGTAGAAGAGCGCCGCCGCGCGAGAGTCCGTTCGAGCCTCCAGGTCCCAGTTGCGAAGGCGTTCCACCGCGTCGCTCAGGCCGGCATGCTCCGCCGCCTCGACCGCGCGGTCGACGTAGCGCGCCGCCATGGCATCTCGAACGTCGAGCTGCTGGCGCAATGCCGCATCGGTATCAAACGGTCCCCCTTCCTCGAGCATCTCGGCGATGCGCATGGCGCGGAACGGGTCGGCCCATTGCGAGCCGACCAGATCTGCGATCGCGCCTGCGGCCTGACGATTGTTCGCGGTGACCACGTAGCCTCGCGACGGATTCAGGACATGGGGGTGTCGGTCAAAGGGCAGTTCGCCGACCCAGTCCCATTCGCCGGTCCAGCCGGGCACCGGAGCGATCGGTGGCCGGCGCGGTCCATCGGGAGTCCCGGCCCGGTCCACACTGGTGGAGCCACGAAGCGGCACGCTGCCACCCATCCAGTAGCCGATGTTTCCTGCCGTATCCGCGTAGACCACGTTCTGGTGCGGATTGTCGAAGAGCTCGACCGCGCGCACGAAATCATCCCAGCCATCCGCGGCGTTGAAGCCGCGGATCGCGCGCCAGCTCCCGGTCCGGTCGTGGGCCGCCCAGCGCAGCGCGATCCACTCGCCATCGCCACCTTCGGACGGACGAAGGATCGGCCCGTTCCGCGTCCGGCGTACGATGATCGGCACGGGGTCGCCGCCGCGCACGTGGATCGTGTCCTCGACAACCTCGAACGGCTCGCTGCCATCGGGCGTGAAATAGCGCGTCGTGTCGGCCGGATCGGTCCGCTCGATGAAGAAATCGAAGTCGTCGACGTAGGCATTGGTGTAGCCCCACGCGATGGCGCGGTTGTGCCCCGCGACGACGCCCGGCGAGCCCGGGATCGTCATCCCGACGACGTCGAGCGGTCCTCCCTCCGCCTCATCCGCGTGGAGCGCCATGAGGTGCCAGATCCCGGGAGCGTCGAGGCCCAGGTGCATGTCGTTGGCCAGGATCGGCTTGCCCGACCGGGTCTTCGTGCCGGCGATCACCCAGGAATTCGAGGCGCGAGTCACGCTCAGCCGCTCGAGCCACGCGCCGGCGACGACGGGCACTTCGGGTGGCACCGGCCCGTCCTCGAGGATGTGCGCACCCCACTCGGGGTACTCCGGCACGAGGTGCCGTGCCTTCTCTGGTCCCAGGCGCCGGATCGCCCGGGCGAGGTCGAGGCCGGGCGCGTAGGCCGAGAGATCCCACGCCATGATCTTCTCGAGCGCGAGCGAGTGTCGCACGGTCCACGGCTCGGGCCGGATCCGGAGGGCCAGGAACTCGGGCGGCAACGCGCCGTCGCGCTCCGCGATCCATGTGTTCACGCCGGCGGCGTAGGCCTCGAAGAGGCGCCGCTCGTACGGGTCCAGCAACTCCTCCGCCTCGCCCGCCGCCCGCCACATCCCAAGCGTGCGCAGGAAGCGATCGCTCTCCAGCGTACGCTCGCCGAAGAGTTCGGAAAGCCGCCCCTCGGCCACACGCCGGAACATCTCCATCTGCCAGAGCCGATCCTGGGCGTGGGCGTAACCCTGGGCGAAGTAGAGGTCGGCCTCGTTGCGTGCCCAGATGTGCGGCACGGCAAGGGAGTCCCGCCAGACCTCGACGGGTGCGGACAGTCCGGCCACAATGACGGAACGGTCGTAGTCCGGCTCCGCGGAGCGGATGTAAACCCAGGCCAGCACGCCCACACCGAGGATGAGGGCGGCGAAGGTACCCAAGGCGAACAGTAGCTTTCTCATATGAAGAATCGTCGAGATTTGGGGGTGCTGGTTCGACCGCAACGTCGCTCACACCGGTTCGGACCGGTGCAACCCTCTACTCAGCGGGGCCGCGCGCGATCTCTCGATCACCGCCATCGAGAAACACCGGAACCGGCGCATCCGTCACCGTCTCGACGATCGCCTTGAGGACGCCGATCAGGACGGGCCCGATGATGATGCCGATGAGGCCGAAGGTGTACACGCCGGCCACGAGTGCGATGAACATCCAGTAGAAATTGAGGATGTGAGACTTCTCGGCGGCGATCTTGGGACGCAGGTAGAGCGACATCAGGATCGTATTCACCCCGAAGCCGATCACCAGCATCGAGATGCCTCCGACCATGTTGCCGCGGAACACCATGAGATAGATGGCGACCGGAACGTAGACGGCCCACGACCCGACGATCGGGAAGAAGCCGATGAAGAACGATAGGATCGCGAGCACGATCGCGAGGGGGACATCCCACGCCAGATTCAAGGTCAGCACCACGGCCGACTTGAGGATCTGCGTGAAAAAGGTGGCGTAGAGCGCCCCGTAGACGACCGCCCGAATGTTCGTGCTTATGGCGGACTCGAGGTCGCGGTAGCGCCCCGGGATCTTGGCCCTGAGATAGTTGAGAAGCCGCTCGTGATCCGTCAGTATGTAGAAGACGGTGACCAGGAAGACCGCGATCGAGATGACCAGGATCCCGATCGCCTCCTGGAGATCACCCAGGATCCGACCTCCGCGGTTCGCAAGGGCGGCAACCCAGCGCGACAGGTCCTCCTCGACGGCGATCCGACCGATGAACGGCACCTGCTGGAGCGCATCGGTGAGCCGACTCGCGATGAAGCGGCTGTTGTCCTCGAGATACTCCGTCGCATTGGAAATCTCCGCCCAGCTGTAGGCCAGCACCGCCACGAGCGGCAGCGTCACCAGAGTGATGGTGATGATGGCGCTGAGTTTCCGGTTGCGCAGCGTACGCGTGAGCCAGCGGTCGAAGGGGATCAGGTAGGCGCCCAGGACGACGCCGGCGATGGCCGCGACGGTCACCGGCGCGACCATGTAGGCGAAGAGCGCGAAGCTCACGAGGAGCAATGCGCCCGTTATGACCGTCTTGCGCAGCTCCGGGATGGTGATGTCACCGATGCGCACGTGGTCGGAGCGCCGGTCGTCGCGCCGTCGGTCTCTGGGTTGCAGTTCCTCGCTCACGCCGCCGGCTACTCCCCCATCCGGCGGCGAGGATCAGGACGACCCGCCCCCAGGCCGTCGGCCGAAGCCCCCTCACTCCTCGTCACGCCAGCGCTCCACTTTGTCGGTGTAGGTCTCGAGGAGCGCCACGGCCCGCTCCTCATCTGCGGCCTCGGCCGTGATCACGAAATAGGGTTTGTGCGAGTGCGGGATGATCAGGACCCACTCATCCTCGGCGAGCCAGACTTTGACCCCGTCGACGAGTTGCCGATCCTGCCCCTCGGTCTCCTCGATCAGCCGCCGCATCACGGCCCCCTTCCGGGGCCACGGGCAGGCGACGCGCCCCTGGCGCACGTGGATCGCCGGGACGCGATCGGCCTCCTCGCCGAGCCGCGCCCCCGAGCGCGCGATCGCCTCGAGCAGCTTGGCCGCCGCGAACATGCCATCGTAGGCAGGGATGAAGTGTGGGAAGATGAACTCGCCCCGCGTCCCGGCCACGAGATCGGCCTCCGTCGCCGAAGCCATCATGGCGTGGTGCTCGGTCTTGGTCCACAGCAACTCCGCGCCGGCGTCCCGGATCATTCGTGCCACGATCGTCGGGCTGGTGACCGGGATCGCGACCCGCCGGATGTCGAGGTGCTGGATGGCGAGCGACACGAAGACTGCCTGCGTCAGTTCGGAGGAGAGAGGGCGGCCTGCATCGTCGATCAGGTGGATGACCTCGCCGCCCGGGTCGATCCACAGTCCGAGGTCCGCGTCGATCGAGCGGACGATCCCTCCCAGGCGCACGAGGGCATCCCGGAACTCCTGCTCACTGCGCGTTAGCCGACCCGGTGCGACGTACGCGTCCAGGCTGACCGTCTCGGTCCTGAGCGAGCCGAGCAGGTCGGGAAAGACCTCGACCGTCGTGCCGTAGGCGAAGTCGACGACCAGCGTGAACTCGCGCCCAGCAATCAACTCCCGGTCGACCTCGGAGAGGAAATGCTCGCGGTACCCCTCGACCACGCGTGTGGGGAAATTCAGCCTGCCGGTCCCGTCGGGTCCCGCGCGCGGGAAATCCTCACGACTGAAGAGCCGCTCGATCGACTGAGTCTTCCCCGGAGGCAGGTCACGCCCGTCGGCGTCGAAGAAGAGGATGTCGACCACGCGTGGATCGAAGGGCGAGCGTCGCACGTGAATGCCGCCGGCTTCCCTGCCGTGGTTCACCGCGTGTCGGACCACGGGGATCGGCATCTCGCGGAGGTCCTCGATGTTCGCGCCCGCGGACATGAAGCCGGTGATCATCGCGCGATTGATCATCCGCGAGGCGCGGTCCGAGTCGCGAGACGTCGCGATGTAGGCGTCGGGTCCGAGCATCGCACCGAATGCGCCGCCCAGGCGGGATACGACCTCGGGCGTCAACTCGGCGTTCGGGATCCCGCTCACCCGTGCGCCGTGGAAGAGGCTCCGCTCCCACGCCTCCCCCCAGATCAGCGAGTGCGTGAGGACGGCCCGGTCCTCGACCACCTTGTCCGGCCAGACCTTGACGTTCGGCCCGACGACGGCGAAGGCGCCCACCTCCGCGCGGTCGGAGAGGATCGTGTTCTCGCGCACCATCGCGCCCTCGCCCACGCGCGCGTTGCTGGCGCAAACCGTCTCATTGATGCGCGCGCCCGCGCCCACCACGCAGTCTTCCCAGAGGACGACGTCGCGCAACTCGGCGCCGTCGCCGATCTCGACGTCCGGTCCGACGACCACATTCTCGAGGATGGCGCCGTGTCCGATCTGAGCGCGGCGGCCGAGGATGACGGTCCCGGCGAGTCGCGTCTCCCGGCCGACACGCGCGCCACTTTCACCCCAGAGCGTCGCGCGCTCCTGCTCGCGCTTCTCGCCGCGAATCGTGAGATTGACGCGTCCCGCGAGCGCATCGCTGTTGGCGCGGCGGTACTCGGCAAGGTTGCCCACGTCGCGCCAATAACCTTGTGCGATGTGGCCGAAGAGGCGGGCGTTCCCGCGCAGCATCTGCGGGAAGAGATCCTTCGAGAAGTCGACGTTCGTCTCCGGCGGTACGCGTTCGAGCGCCTCGGGCTCGAGCACGTAGATCCCCGTGTTGATCGTATCGCTGAAGACCTCGCCCCACGTCGGCTTCTCGAGGAATCGCTCGATCCGGCCGGTCTCCTGGTCGACGATGACGATACCGAAGGCGAGCGGATTCTCGACGGGCGTGAGCGCGATCGTCGCCTCCGCCCGCCGTGCCTCGTGCTCCGCCACGACCGCGCCGAGATCGAAATCGGTGAGCACATCGCCGCTGATCACGAGCACGCGTTCACCGGCGATCAGCTCCCATGCATTGCGCACGGCACCCGCGGTCCCGTAGTCCGCATCCGCAGTCACATAGCGCATGTTCACGCCGAACGCCGAGCCGTCACCGAAGTGGCTCGTGATCTGTTCCGGCTGGAAATAGAGAATCGAGACGAGGTCCGTGATCCCGTGGCGCCTCAGGAGTTCGACGATGTGCTCCATGATCGGCCGGTTGGCGATCGGCACCATTGGCTTCGGGCGATGAATGGTCAGTGGCTTGAGGCGGGTACCAAACCCGCCGGCCATGATCACGCCTTTCATTCGTGTTCCCCGACTCGGAATTTCGTGGTGGGCGCGTGGGCTACGGCCCGGTGAGGCAATGGCCGTGCCGATCAAGCTACCGGCCGCCCGAAGCGGCGGCAACGGTTTCACTCGATGGACCACGGCAAGCGGCCGGGTCTCACATCTCCTCGGTGGCAGGCGTGCCTCGTGGTACAGCGGCGACGGGCGCGCCCCAGGAAGAATCGACGCTCGAGAAATCTCGGCGGCGCGCCCGACCCTTGACGCCTGTGCGGCCGGTGCGCATTCTCGACGCACCCGTCATCACTTCCCGCTTTCCCCGACGGCCATGGACAAGACCCACACCAAGGATGCCGCCGAGGCGATCCTCCTCGAGCTGCCCTCCGTGCTCGGCGCGTTCGTGCGCGAGGACATCAACGGCCACCCCCGAGAGGTGCACGTCCTGGTCGGCCCGGGGCCCGAGCCGCGACACCTGGCACGTGACATCCGGAGCCTCCTCGAAGAGCGTCTCGGGGTTTTCGTCGACCAGCGCGTGATCAGCATCGCCCAGCTCTCCGAGCGGATGAATCAGCTTCCACTCGAGGAGCTGAATCCGGGTCACGAGCCAGGATCGGATGCATTGAACACGCGCCCGACCGAAGCCGAGGGTCTGCAGCCGGCGCGGCGTGGCGAGGATTCAAGCCCGCACGGCCTCGAGACGGCGGCTGCGCACTCGAGTCGTGAGGACGTCGCGCGCGTCATCTTCGAGGGCGTCGACTCGGCCACGAGTCAGGGCCGCACCCAGGTCCGGGTGCGAGTGTCCTGGCGAGGCGAGGTGTACGAGGGTGTGGCCGAGGAGATCGAAGGGGGTACCGGCCGGCTCCGGGCGACGGCCGCGGCCACACTTCGTGCCGCGACCGCGGCGAGTGGCGAGCGGATCCGTCTGGAGTTCGAAACCGTATCCGTCGTCCAGGCGCTCGGCCGCGACTACGCGCTGGTCACGGCGCTCGCGGTCTCTCCACTGGTCGGTAGGCACCCGCTCCTCCTGGCCGGCGCCCACCCGCTCGTCGCAGGCGAGGACACGGCGGCGGTCCTCGCCGCGCTCCAGGCCTCCAACCGCGTGCTGGGGCTCGCGCTCAAGGAATAGTCGAGTAGAGTTCGCGAAGCGTCAGAGCGACGCGGAGGCCGTCGTCACCCTTGGCTCATTCGGCACTGTCGCGCGGAAGGAGAGAGGTGAGCGCATAGTGCATCTGCGACGCCTCGCGGCGAATGATCACCCGGTGTCGTGCGAGGCGCTCCAGTGCGCGCGCGACCTCGGCCTCGGGCACGGAGAGGTAGTCGGCCACCTCCTCGCTGCTCGCTCGCCGCAGCCGTTCGACCGCGGTCCACACCTCCTGCTCTACATTATCGACCACGCCAATGAGCGTCGGCCCCTCCTGCAGATCGGCGACCAGCGCGAGCCCATGCCGCTCGAGCACCGCCTCGATCGTCTCGAGGTGGTGTTCGGCAAGGCCGCGTGCCACGAAGTAGGCGTCAGCGGGGCGGTCCGCCGGCATGTAGCGCAGGATCAGCTTGGCCACCGTCTCA
>CALKIP010000028.1 GCA_937995995.1 uncultured bacterium | reverse complement strand
CGTGACCGTGATTGCGGATCAGTTGTATTCGCGATTGGTGTACGATGACAACACGTATACCCATTTGCGTGCATCGGGGATCGCGGACGAGAACGTGGAGACGATCATGGGGCCGTCGAAGACCGAGTCACTCAGCGGATACCGCTTGGGTGTCGCGTTCGGTGCCGCGCACCTCATCGACCGCATGGAGAAGTTGCAGGCTATCGTGTCACTGCGTGCGCCCGGGTATTCGCAGGCCGTGTTGCGTACCTGGTTTGAAGAGCCCGACGGATGGTTGAAAGAGCGTACGAAGCGACATCAGGCCATTCGCGACGACTTGATCGCCGTGTTTCAGAGCATTCCCGAGGTTTCCGTGCGTGCTCCGGAAGGCGGTAGTTATCTGTTCCCACGGTTGCCGGCACTCGGCGTGCCGTTGAACAGTTTCGTGAGTGCGCTACGCATACAAGCCAACGTCGTGGTGACACCGGGTACCGAGTTCAGTCCTGACTCGACCGACAGTATTCGCCTCAACTTCTCACAGAATCATTCCGCGGCACTGCACGCCGTAGAGCGTATTGCTCAGCTGATCGAGCGCTATCGCGTATGAACGGGTACATAAGTCGATCGAGGACTTCCGCGTGGGGATGAAAGCCTTCCTCACCCACGAGAATCCACCATGGACAGGGAGGTAGAGATGGCCGGGGAGGTAGCGATGAATATGGAGTTTCAGCTGACCCGCGCGCTCGAGATCCTCGAGAGAACGCCCGGTACCTTCCGCGCGCTTCTGGGTGACCTCACCGACGCCTGGACCACGCCCAACGAGGGGCCCGACACCTGGAGCGCGCTCGATAACCTGGGCCATCTGGTCCACACCGAGCGTACCAACTGGATTCCGCGTGCTCGCGTAATCCTCGAGCAGGGTCCCGACCGACGCTTCGAGCCGCTCGACCGTTTCGCCCATTTGCAGGAAAGTGCAGGCAAGGCGACGAATGAGCTCCTGGAGGAGTTCGCCCGCCTGCGAGCGGACAACCTGGCCACGCTCCGCGGCTGGCGCCTATCGGAGCCGGAGCTTGCGCTCGAGGGTGAGCACCCGGCCTTCGGGCGCGTCACCCTGCGGCAGCTCCTCGCCACATGGACGGCTCACGATCTGGGACACCTTGCCCAGACGGCGCGAGTCCTCGCCAAGCAGTACCGGGACGCTGTGGGGCCTTGGCGGGCGTACCTGCCGGTACTCGATCGGTAGATCGGATCGCCCTGTCGATCAGTCCACGGGAAAAGTGGGCGCGCTCCTTTGAGGCGATGGCCCTCGATATATTGGAAGTGGCGAGCAGGGGCGTGAAGGCGCCTGCCGAGTACGAGGCCCGCGGGGGAGAGAACCCCGTGGGCCTCGTGCGTTCCCGTCTCGGTGCCGAGCGGTGCACGCATGTCGTGGCGCACGGGGCCACGGTGCGCGATGTGGCCTCGGGACGTGTGCGGTCGTCCAGATCCTGATGGCACGTCCGGAAGGGCTGCCTCCATGTGGATCTGCCGTCGGACCCGAAGCGCTGACGCGGCGTCGACGGCTGCGTTCGAACTCGTGCACCTGATCCGATGTTGGGACGAATCCTCGCCATTCTTGCTCTCTCTCCCACAACTGCCATTGCACAGACCGTGATCGACGCCGCCGCCTACTACGAATCGGCGACGCCGGGCGTGGTGCGCTCCGGGTTCGGCGGCGAGCTGGCCTGGGGCCGACCCGCGCTCCAGCTCCGCCTCTCGGGGCGTACCGGCGTCGCCGACCGGTGGGACGAACCGCGCTTCTGGCGAGGCGACGTCGACGTGCGGTTTGCACCGCTGAACGTGCACCCGACGCTGCGCGCCTTGCCGCCATTCGACGTCGAACCGTACCTTTTCGCCGGCGCCGGACTTCGCGCCGACGCCGCCACGGAGAGCGTCGGGAAGGAGTACGACCCCGGTCTGAGCTGGGGGGCGGGCGTCCGGCTGCCGTTGATCGGCAGCACCGTCGCGGCGTTCGGCGAGGGCCGCCGTCGCGGCGGCGAGTGGGAAGGGCGTGGCGGGCTCGGTATCCGCCTCACCCGCGGCGGTGGTTACCACGCCACACCCGCACGCGTGGCCGAGGTGCCGCCGGTGATGCCAGCGGTACCGGCGGTGCCGGTGCTGGAACCGTCGCCCGCGAGTGCCGCGGAGGCGAGTGCCGCGGCCGCGGCCGCGATCGTGCTGACCGAGGCCGAGCGGCATCTGGGCGTGAGGTACGTGTGGGGCGGAAACGATCCTCATACGGGGTTCGACTGCTCCGGGTACGTGCGGTACGTCTACGCGAGGATCGGCGTCGACCTGCCGCGGGTGACGCGCGACCAGGCGCGGGCGGGAGCGGCGGTGCCGCTCGACCGCTCCGCCTTCCGCCCGGGCGACCTCCTCTTCTTCGCGAGCAACGGCAGGCGGATCGATCACGTGGCGATCTACGTCGGCGACGGGCGCATCATCCACGCACCCAACCGCGGCTCCCACGTCCGCTACGACGACCTCTGGGCGCCGGAGGGTCGGTGGTTCCGCGATAGGCTGGTCCGGGCACGGCGGGTGATCTAGGTCGCCGCCAATGCGCCGTAGCTCAGCGGACCCTCCGGGATCGGCTTCGGGGTGGGGCTGGAAGGAGGGGGGGCCGACGTCACCGGGTGCTCGTCGCGTGCCTCGGTCCGCGAATGAATCTTTCGGAGGGCATCATGTGGGGCCGTCACGTTCTGTTTGGGCCGTTTCTTCTCTTCGCGCTTCTCGCACTGGCTGGTTCGGCCCAGGCGCAGACACGGTGCGTGACGGGCAAACCCTGCGACAGCACCTGCATCGCGAATAACGAGACCTGCCGGGCCGGGACAGGGAGCGCCCGGAGCGCGACGCCCTCGACTCCAGCCACTCCCGCGACGGCCGCCGCGATCCCTGACGGCGCCGAGTACGTCGCCTCCTCTCGCGGGCGAGTCTACTACTGGGTCGGCTGCAGCGCCTGGCAGCGGCTCGCCCGGAGCAACCTGATCTTCTTCGAAAGCGCCGAGGATGCGCTCAGAGCCGGCTACTCGCCGTCGACGGCCAGCGGGTGCGCCGGACCGGCGGGGGCGGCTGCGGCCCCGGCGGTTGCCGCTACTGAGGTCGCCCCCGAGCTCGCCGCCTTACCGGTATGCACCGTCGAGCGCGTGATCGATGGCGATACCCTGGTGTGCGGCGAGGGGGAGCGGATCCGACTGCTCCTGATCGATACGCCCGAGCTGAGCCAGGGAGAGATCGGCGCCACCGCCAAGCAGGCGCTCTTCGAGCTCCTGCCTGCCGGCACCGAGGCCAGGATCGAGCTGGACGTCCAGGAGCGAGACCGCTACGGACGCGTCCTCGCCTACGTGTACCACCCCGATGGGCGGCTGGTGAACGAGGAACTGCTCCGTGCGGGTTTCGCGGTGGTGTCCGTCTATCCTCCCAACGTGAAATACGTGGACCGGTTCCGTGCGGCCGCGCAGGCGGCACGGGACGGTGGGCGAGGGTTCTGGGCCACGGCCGCGTTCGCATGCCTGCCGGCGGAGCATCGGGCGGGGCGGTGTGAGTGAGGGTGTAGCGCTCGGGGACGCCGAGGCAAGTGCCCCATTTATACGACGCGAACCGTCTCGACCGATTCATGGATGCCTTGCCTCACGCGAGGATTCTTGTCAGCCCTCCCCCTTACATTCTTGCGTCTGGCGGACTTGGTGCCGAGAATGGGATGGATTCCGGCCATCCGGAAGGCGGCGAATGCCCTGAATTGTAAATAGCCGGGGCTTCCACTGAAGCCACTCGCCATCTGCCCGTTGCCGCCGAGTCGCTGAGTTTACCCGCCGTGGCAACAGTGGACTGTCGACAAGGAGATTGAGGCGAAGTGACCGCGCCCGAAGCGCAGGCCCGCAGAAACATCGACCGTCAGCTCGAGGCGGCCGGCTGGGTGGTGCAGGATCTCTCGGAGCTGAACCTGCACGCCGGACCGGGCGTGGCCGTGCGCGAGTTCCCGCTCGCGAGCGGTCACGGTTTCGCGGACTACCTGCTCTACGTCGGCGGGAAGGCCATCGGTGTCGTCGAGGCCAAGGCGGAGGGCACCACGCTCACCGGCGTCGAGGTCCAGACAGGGAAGTACGGCGCGGGGCTCCCTGACACCATCCCCGCGCACCGTCGCCCACTCCCGTTCCTATACCAGAGCACGGGGATCGAGACGCGCTTCACCAACCTGCTCGACCCCGAACCGCGCAGCCGCGAGGTCTTCTCCTTCCATCGGCCGGAGACGTTGGGAGAATGGGTCGCTGGCGCGCCACTGGCGGCGGAGCCCGGCCGCGGGGCGACGCCGCTCACGACCGATCCCCGGCCCGGCTACGTCATCGGCTCGGCCAACCTTCGGCGCGGCCTGCTGACCCTACCGCCGGTCCCGGAGGAGGGGCTCTGGCCCGCGCAGATCAAGGCGGTTCGCAACCTGGAGAAGTCGCTTGCCGAGAACCGGCCCCGCGCCCTGATCCAGATGGCAACGGGGAGCGGCAAAACCTTCACGGCTAT
>CALKIP010000027.1 GCA_937995995.1 uncultured bacterium | reverse complement strand
CGCGCCGGCTGCCGCCGCGATGTAGTTCACGTTCGGGTTGTTCAGCGCCTCGCGGGTGCGGTCGTCGGCGTCGCCGATGACGCCGTTGGTCCACAGGTTGTTGCTCGCGAAGCCGATGCGGTACCCGCCGTCGAAGCGGACCTTGAGCACCCAGTCGAGCCCCCACCTGGCCTCGTCGATCAGCCGCTCGACGAGCTCCGGGTCCTGCCCGCGCTCCTCGAGCCGCTGGGCGAGTGCGAACATCGCGTACGTCGCCTCGCCGGTGTTGATCATCCCCTGCGAGAGGTCGCCGGCGTCGTGCCAGCCGCCGTTCATGACGATCGAGCGACCCTCGTGCGTGGCGAGCCAGTCGCGGTGGTCGACGCCGTGCGAGTCGAACTCGTGGAAGCCGCAGCGTTCGCCGTGGAAGAAGTTGAGCGCCTTGAGGATCGAGCTGCGCCAGGCGTCGCTGCCGATCGAGAACGGGCGCGTGTGGCGATCACCCGCGCGGAGGATGTAGCGCCCCGGCTCACGCACGGCGGAGAAGTCGAGGACCTGGTAGCGGCCGAGCCGCGTGTTCATCGTGTGCACCGGCCCCGTGAAGACGATCGCGCCCAGTGCGGTGTCGTCGACACGGATCACCTCGAACGACGTCGCATCGAGGTCGCTCGCGAGCGCGGTCTTGGACGCCTCCGGCAGGTAGCCGCTGTGGCTGTAGGCGATGCGCCCCGGTGCCACGTTCCATCCCAGGTAGTGGTCGGGCTCGACGCGCTGGAGCTCGAGCCCCGCGACCTCGTAGGCGACGCGGTCGCCCGGGGCGGCGAGCATCTTGTTGACCCAGTAGCCGATCGAGACCCCCGTCACGCGGTCGCGCGGCAGCGACTCGATCTCCCAGACCACCTGCTGCCAGACGCCGTTCTTCAGCGTGACGTAGTGCGTGCCCTCGCGGTTGTAGCCATCCGGCAGAGTGTCGCGTCCCTCGTTGTGCAGCACGATCTGGAGCGGCAACATCGGGAAGCCGGCGACGTCCGGCCGTATCCAGAGCGAGATGCGGTTGTAGCCGCTCCAGTCCTCGCCCGGAAAGGACCGCCGGAGTGTGGCCGAGGATAGGCGCGTTCGCGTGGGTGCGGGCTCGTCATGGAACATCTCCATGTCGACGCGCAGCACATGCTCCCCGCCCGGGCCGGCGCGGTCGTCAGGAAACGACAGCTCGGCCGTCCCCCGCAGGTGCCAGGTGTCGGGATCCGTGAGATCGTCCAGGATCCGCCGGTCGAGGACCGGTTTGTTCAGCCAGCGGAACTCGGCCGAGTGCTCGAACTCGATCGGGGTCTGCGATGACGCCGAATTCGGCAGAACGAGCAGAGCCCAGGAGATCCCGAGCGCGACGGCGCTCGTCAGCTTGCGTGGCATGGCGAACCGGTGGTGCGGGTAGGTTAGGGCGAGAACCGGGTCGGGACGATAGAAGGGCCGACGGGAAGGTGCAAGGCCGCCTTCGCCCCTCGGGTCGGGGTCCGGCGAGCCGTATCGCCGGGCTAGATCTACAACTCGCGGATCACACGGCACGGGTTCCCGGCCGCGAACACCCCTTCGGGCACGTCCCTGGTCACCACGCTCCCCGCGCCGATCACCGACCCAGAACCGACGCGGACGCCCGGGAGCAGGATGCAACCGCCGCCCACCCAGACGTCGGAGCCGATCTCGATCGGGCGGCCCGCCTCGAGCCCCATTCTCCGCTCCTCGGCGTCGACCGGGTGGGTGGCCGTATAGATCTGGACCGCGGGGCCGAAGAGGACACGGTCGCCGATGCGCACGGGCGCCACGTCCAGCACGACGCAGTCGAAGTTGAAGAAGACGTCGAGGCCGGTTGTGATGTTGCTGCCGTAGTCACAGTAGAACGGCGGCTCGACCCACAGCCGCTCGCCCGCCGTGCCGAACAGTTCGCGGAGAATGCGTGCGCGTTCCTCCGTCTCGCCGGGGCCGGAGTCGTTGAGCGCCTTGGTCAGCTCGCGTGCGCGCTTGCGCGCCGCCACCAGCGCGGGGTCATGCGGGTCGTAGAGCCGTCCACTGACCATCTTCTCCCATTCGGTCGCCATTCTCGCGCCTCTGTAAGAGGTGTGAGTGCGTCCCCGATGTCCGACGACGCGCATCCGCGACAGCAATGGGGCCGGAACCCTCACGCATCGGCTCGAGCCGTCCAGACGCTTCGGGCCTCAATCCCTAAGCGGTTTTCCCGACCCCGACCCCGACCCCGACTCCGACTCCGGACCCTCCGCCATCGGCTCACCGCCATCCGGCCCCACCCGCGCCGGCAGGTCGACCGTGAAGGTGCTTCCCACGCCGGGCTCGCTCTCCACGGAGATGTCGCCTCCCAGGAGGCGGGCCAGGCGACGGGCCACGCTGAGGCCGAGGCCGGTGCCGCCCTGCTCTCGTGTGAGTGCGCGCTCGACCTGGACGAAGGGCGAGAAAATCCGCTCCTGATCCTCCGGTGCGATCCCGATCCCGGTGTCACGGACCTGGAGGATCAAGCGGTCGTCCTCGAGCCTCGCCACAAGCTCGATTTCGCCCTTTTCGGTGAATTTCACGGCGTTCGAGATCACGTTGACGAGGATCTGCCGCAACTTGGCCGGATCGGTCTCGACCTCCGCCGGCGGCTCGGGCGCGCTGACGCGGAAGTCGAGTCCTTTCTCCCGAGCGAGCCGCTGGGTCCGTACGGCCACATCGCGTATGAGGTCGGAGATCTCCACGGGACGCGTCCGGACCTCCTCTCTTCCCGCCTCGGTGCGTGAGAAGGTCAGGATCTCCTCGATCAGCTCGAGGAGGTGGCGTGCACTCGCGTCGATGCGGTCGATCTGCTCGGCCTGGGGACCGGTCAGCGCATCGGGTACGCCGGCCTTGAGCAGGTCCGTGTAGCCCATGATCGCGTTGAGCGGCGTGCGCAGTTCGTGACTCATGACGGCCAGGAAATCGCTCTTGGCCTGGTTGGCTACGAGCGCCTCTTCGTAGAGGCGCGCGTTGTCCACGGCGATCGCCGCGCGGCGCGCGACCTCCTCGGCCAGTGCGAGATCGTTCTCGTCGAACCTGCGGCCGGACTCCGCCGTGGCGAACATCATGACGCCGAGCACCTGCCCTCGCGCGACGAGGGGAACGATCATGGCCGACCGGGCGCCGAGTCCGTGCGTCGGGTCGAGGTGTGCGGCGTCGGTCGCCGCGTGCTCCCGGCACGCCTCGGAAAGCTCCGCGATCAACTCCGGCGTGCCTGTGCGCAGTGCCCTGTCCAGCGGATTTTCCGGGCCGGGCGGGAAGAGCTGGACCTCTGACAGCCGTGGGAGTCGGTCGGGATCGCGGTGCGCTGCCGCGAGTCGCTGGAGTCCCTGGCCCTCCTCGACGAGGTCGAGGGTGCAGAAGTCGGCGAGCGTCGGCACCGCCAACCGCACCACGGCGCCGAGCGTCTGCCGGTAGTCGAGTGATGCGGCCAGGATGCGGCTCGCCTCGGAGAGGAACGCCGAACGCTCTTCCTCGCGCTCCATCTCCTGGTACAACCGGGCGTTGTCCATGGCGAGCGCCGCACGAGTGGCCAGATCCAGGGCGCGGGAGAGGTCGTTCCGATCGTAGCGGCGGCCGGACACGGTCGAGATCAGCGAGATCGAGCCGAGTATGCGCCCACGAGCGACGAGGGGTACGATCATCGCACTCCGCATCCCGAGCCGCCTCAGTAGCCGAAGGTGCTCGTCGTCCTGGGCGATGCCTCGCAGCACCTCGTCCGTAACTTCCGGGAGCAGCTCGGGCTCACCGGTGCGCAGCACCTTGGCCACGCCTACCGATGCATGGGGGCCGGGCGGGTAGCGGCTCACGATTTCCCTGGCGAGTCCGGATGTGACCGGGTCGGCGCTGTCCACCGCCATGCGGTGGATCTGCCCGTCTTCGCCCAGGATGCCGACGTTGCACAGGTCGGCCAGGGCCGGCGTGGCGAGGTCGGTCAGCGTTCGAAGGGTCTTGTCGTAGTCGAGGCTGGAGGAGAGCAAGCGCCCGGCCTCCGCGAGAAAGGCCGACCACCTGCCGGCCTCCTCGACCTCGGCACGGGCCGTCTCCGCCTCCGCGGTCCGGGCCTGGAGCTCGTCGACAGCAGCCTCGAGCTCCGCGGCCGTATCCTCCAGCTCCTCCTGCTGTCGCTTTCGCTCGGTGATGTCCTGGAAATAGACGGCGAGCCCCGTCCCGGACGGGTAGGCGCGGACCTCGAACCAGCGCCCGAACGACGGGTCGTACGCCTCGAAGTCCACAACGACACCCTCGTCGAGCGCTCGATGGTACTCGCTGTAGAACCTCAGGTCGGCCGCCTTCGGAAACTCCTCCCAGATGTTTCGGCCCAGGAGTTCCTCCCGTGATCGCTGCAGGATCTCCTCCGCCCTCGGGTTCAGGTAGGTGAAGCGCCAATCCCGGTCCACCGCGTAGAACCCGTCGGAGATGCTGTCGAGGATGTCCGTGACGAACTCACGCGCGGCGCGCTCGTCGGCCACGAGCCGGTCGACCCGCTCACGCAGGATCCCGACGACCAGTGCGACGATGATCAGCGCGGAGGCGATGACGAGGATGCGGGCGACCTCTCCCTCCATCCGGTAGCTGAAGGGCTGGCCCGGTGTCGACAAGACGGCCATCGCATAGACGACGGCGAGGGCGGCGCCCACGAGGCCGGCACGCAGCCCGCCCCGGAATGCGGCGAAGGTGACGGCCGCGAAGAGGACGATCGCCACTACGGATGCGCCGTACGCTGGCGTAAAGATCGCCGAGCGACGAAAGAGTTCGAGAACGAGGATGGCGACGAGAATGACGACGATCGTGACGCCCCAATCCCCGCGCACCCGTCGCCGATCGCCGCTCGGCCACGCCGCACGTTCCGGTCGGCGCGCGTCGTCACCTCTCCGGCCGCGCTCAGGCATACGGCAGCCACAGCGTGAAGGTGGACCCCCGACCGACCTCGCTCTCCAGCGTGATCTCACCGCCGAGTGCATGGGCGATCCGCTGACTGATCGCCAGCCCGATGCCCGCGCCGTGTTTTTCGCCGCTCTCGTCGAGCCGGCTGAACTCCTTGAAAAGCAGTGACTGCTGCTCGGCCGGGATCCCCGGCCCCGTGTCCGACACCCACGTGGCGATCCACCGGCCGGAAGCGGGTGCGCCTCCATCCTCGCGTAGCTCGACACCGACCGTGACGCCGCCCTCGTGCGTGTATTTGACCGCGTTCGACAGGAGGTTGCCGAGGATCTGACGAATCCGGTCCGGGTCGCTTTCGATCACCGGGAGCGTGTCCGGCAGCCGGATCTCCATCGAGAGCCCCTTCGCCGCCGCGCCCGATCGGTACTCCTCGCCCATTTCCCGAGCCACCTCCCGGACATCCGCCGGCTTCCACTCGAGCGTGAGCTCGCCCGTCTCCGTCCTGGCCATCTCCAGCAGGTCGTCGATCAACCGAAGCGCATCACCGATGGTGCGCCGCGCACGTCCCACGCCCTCCTTCTGCTTTGCGTCGAGCGGGCCCATGATGCCGTCTTCCAGGAGCTGGAGGAGGCCATCGGCCGCGCCGAGTGGATTCTTCACATCATGTGAGAAGCCTCGCATGAGTCGCGACCGGCTCTCCATCACCTCGACCAGCTCTTCGCGTCTGCGCTCGGAATCGTCCAGCAGGTGCACCTTCCGGAAGGCGAGCGCGGCCAGATGCGCAAAGGCACGTGCACGCGCGGCCTCATCCGGACGGAAGGTCCACCGCTCCGGCTCACGCAGGAGGATGAGCGCGCCGATCGCGGTCCCGGCATCCAGGAGCGGGAGCGCGAGTGCGGAGCACTCGGGGCAGGCCCGACGGAGTTCGGGGGAGACGCGCTCACGCTCCTCGCCCAGCACGGCGATCGACTCCGATTCCCCACGCTCGACCACCCACTGCGCCAGCGATCCCCGATACGGCATCCGCGACCCGAGCGGCACGTTCCGCTCGCCGGCCACCGCCACGACGACGACATCGTCCTCCAGCGTGATACGCTCCACCACCGCGCCGTCCGCATTCGTCGCGGTGAGGGCGCTTTCAGCGATCTGGCGGACCACCTCCTCGATCGTGAAGGTGGCGCCGACCGCGGCGGCCGCTCTCCGGAGCGCCTCCTCCTCCCGCGCACGGCGCTCCGCCTCGCCGCGGGCCTGCCGGGCCTGGTCGAAGAGGCGCGCGTTCTCCAGCGCAAAGGCGGCGCGGCGCGCCATGTCCTCGGCCAGCGCCAGGTCGTGGGGCCCGTACGTCCGGCCCGATTCCGACGCGATGAGGGTGATCGCGCCCACGGTCTCCTCGTGGGCACGCATCGGCACGATCAGCGCCGAGCGCGCCTCGAGCGTCTCGAGGGTCCGTATGCTGGCCTCATCCCAGCCCTCCTCCCGCAGGGCCGGTGCCGAGACCTCGGTCACCAGCACCGATTCGCCCGTCCGGATCACACGGGCGACCACCGACCGCGACGCGGGGTCCAGCGGCTGAGCCTGTTCCCGCACGCGGCCGGCGACCTCTGGATCCACATGCGCCAACTCGATCATCTCGATGCGCCCCGCGCTGAGAAGGAAGATGGCGCAGCCGTCCGCGATGCGTGGGACCGCGAGCCGGGCCACGGCACGAAGCGTCGCATCGATCTCCAGGCTGGAGGTCAGGATCCGCCCGACCTCGGCCAGGAAACGCTGCCGCTCCTCCGCGTTCCGCTGCTCGGTGATGTCCACGCTCACCGATATCGCGCCGGTGATCCTGCCCTCCTGATCACGAAAGGGGTTGGCGTAGTTCAGGACCGACTTGCGCCGACCATTCGGGGTCTCGATCTCGATCTCTTCCGCCGTCGTGACTTCGCCCCTCTCGAGGGCCCGGACCAGCGGCCACTCGTGCGCCTCGATGCGTCGGCCCGTGTCGGGCCACCACCCCTTGAAACCCCGAAGGCGGTCCCGACTGTCGGCCAGTCGGATGACCTCGCCCCAGATGTCCCGCACCGCCGGGTTCTCCAGGGTGACGTGGCCACGTGCATCGACGATGAAAACGCCAACGGGGAGGGCGTCGAGGACCGCTTGCAAGCGATGTCTCTCGAAATCGGCTCGCTCGTGCTCACGCTGGATCTCCTCGAGGAGCGAGGTGTGGCGCGATGCCGCGGAAGCCGCATCGCCCGGCGCGTGCGCGGCCTCCTCGGGGGCGATCTCCTCCCAGGCACGCCGCTCGGCCTCCTCGACGCGCGAGGCAAGCCGTGCACGAGCACGCCGTGCAGGGAGCACCGCGAGGGCAACGGCGAGGATCAACAGCAGGACGGCCACGGCCGCAACGGTGGTCAAGGTTCCTTCCAGCCACCCGTTTGCACGGTCGTCGAGTACGGCGATTCAGATGACGGTGGAGTCGCACGTAGCACGCCACGAGGCGACGCGCGCTGCCGAACCCTGGCAGCGCTCGCATTCGAACCACGACGGCAAGCGCAGTCATTTCCCGGCGGTGCGCGCTCTGATGCCCGGACGACGCGTGCCATCGGGCCTCGGATCGATCCCACTTACCGATCGAGGTCCGTGCCGCGGACCGCGGGCTCCTTCCACCGCTCGTCGGTGTAGATCGATCCGGCGGGCGCCGAGTTGTAATCCCGCCACACGCCGGCTATCTTGCGGCACGAACGTACATTTGGACGATTTGCCACCCTCGTGCCGCCGTCGCGGCGCCGGGTGGCCCGAGCATAGATCACCCGATGATGCGATACGAACGCCGGCCACTCCTGGTCGTGCTCGCCGCCCTGCTCCTTTCGGCATGCGGTGCGGGCGAACCGGAGTGGGGCGCCGCCTCGACTTCGAGCGACGACTACCGCGGCATGGTCCTCCCGCGACCGCTGCAGAAGGTCGACTTCACGCTAAACGACACCGAGGGCGAGCCGTTCCATTTCCGCGCCGAGACGGACGGCTACCTGACGCTCCTCTTCTTCGGATTCACCAACTGCCCGGATGTCTGTCCGGTGCATCTGGCGAATCTGGCCGCGGTGCTGGACGGTCTGCCCGTCCAGACGCGCAACCGGATCAAGGTCGTCTTCGTGACCGTCGACCCGGAACGGGACACGCCGCAGCGGATCCGCGAGTGGCTCGACGCCTTCAATCGCGGCTACATCGGCCTGCGCGGCACGCGTGAGGAGGTCGACGCGATCATGACCGCACTGCAGCTGCCGACTGCGGTCATCGACACGACCGGCGGCAAGTACGAGGTCGGGCACCCCTCGCAGATCATCGCCTTCCAGCCGGACAACGTGGCACGCGTGATCTACCCGTTCGGCACGCGCCAGGCGGACTGGGCGTACGACCTGCCGCGGCTGGTCGCCGATGCCGGAGCGATCCAGGTGTCTACGGCCTACGTCGCCGAGCCCATCACCGGAGACCGCACCGCGCTCTACTTCACGATCGAGAATCAGGGCTCCGTCGACGACGCGCTGATATCGGTCAAGTCACCCGTCGCCCGCCGCGTCGAGATCCACCGCACGACGCACAGCGGCGGCATAGCGAGGATGCAGCAGATCTCCCGCGTCGAGGTTCGCGCGAATGGACGTGTTCGCCTCGCCCCCGGTGGGCTGCACATCATGCTCCTCGACCTGGAGCGCTCTCCCGAAGTCGGCGAGATCGTGGAGGCCGAGCTCGAGTTCCTCCGGGCCGGACGGATGAGGATCGAGGCGGAGGTGCGGCCGTACGCGGAGCTGGAGTCGCTCGTCGGGCAGGACCCGGCACAGGCCGGGGAAGGGGGCTGAGCCATGGAGATGCAGTGGTGGTGCGCGGCGCAGGACGTGCCGTGGGAATGGAGCTGGCAGCCCTTCCCGGGTGTGTGGCTCTTCATCCTGCTGCTCGCCTTCGGCTACCGGCGCCTGCTGCGCAGGGCCGCGGCTGCCGGTGGTGCGCCCGTGAGTGGCGGCCGTGTCGCCACCTTCATGGCGGGGCTCGTCAGCCTCTGGCTCGCCCTCGACTGGCCGATCGGCGTGCTCGGTGCCGGATACCTGGCCAGCGCACATTCGATCCAGTTCCTCCTGATCGCGCTCATCGCGCCGCCACTCCTGCTGTGGGGAACGCCGCCGGAGGCGCTCGGCGCGCTGCGCGGTGACTCGGTCGTCGCGAAGACGGTGCGTTTCGTGACGCACCCGCTCGCGGCGATCGTCGTCTTCAACATCATTGTCGGCACCACCCACGTCCCGGCCGTGTCCGATACCCTGATGGCGACGCAGCTGGGTTCGTTCGTCATCGACACCGCCTGGCTCACGGGCGGGCTCATCTTCTGGTGGCCCGTGATCGGGACGGTGCCGGAGCGGCCGATGTTCCACGAGCTGCTCAAGATCGTCTACATGACCGGGCAGGCGATCTGCATGACGCCCCTCTTCCTCTATCTCACCTACAGCAGCCATCCGGTCTACAGCCGCTACGAGCTGGCACCGCCGGTGCACGGCTTCGCCGCACTCGACGACCAGCGGGTGGCCGGGCTGATCATGAAGGTGGTGGGCGGGTTCATCCTGATGGGCATCCTCACCGTGCTCTTCTTCCGCTGGGCCCGTCAGCGCGGCACAGCAGCAGGTAGCGCCCCGGCTCGAGGTCGAGCTGCAGGCGCTGGCCGAGGCGCGCGAGCGCAAGGAGCGCGTGCGGGTCGAGCGCGGGCCGCTGGTCGAGCACCAGGGGTGATGCATTCGGGGCCCGGCGCCAGTGCGCCGGGCCGCGATAACGGCCTCAATGCGAGTGTGCCGGCCCCATCCCGCCGGCCCCGGACGCCGTCCTTGCCACTCTCGGCACCATCTGCTCCACCCGTGCCTCGATCCAGCGCGCCAACCCCGGGTGCGGTAGCAGGGCGTCGCCGGTGTAGACGATCGGCAGCCCGGCGAGGTCGCGCGGAAACTTCTCGTTGCTGACGCTACCGCGTGAGACGAGGATCGGGACCACGACGACGTCGCGGCCGGTCACCTCGTGCTGCAGCGTGATCAGTTCGCGCACGCGCCGCACCGCCTCCGCGCGCACCGCATCGGGCGCATCGTCGCGGACCAGCCCGACGCGGACATCGCGGAATCCGGTCCACGCCCGCACGCTGTCGGCCAGCGGCCGGAGGTTGGCCATCCACTCGGCGTAGTCCTCGGCGGAGTTCGGCCCGTGTCCGATCAGGAAGAGCGCCTGCTCCTCAGGAGCATCGGCCAGGGCGAGCGCACGCTCGGCCAGGACGCGGGCCACCTCGGGCGAGTCGTCCATCGCCTTCGCGAGCCGGATCGGCACCTCCACGTCCGAACGCTCGATCCCCGACATGTGCAGGTGGTGCAGCATGACCTCCGAGATCTCGTCTCTCTCGCCGGTCAGATAGTAGAGCTGGTCGTAGTGGCCGCTGTGGCTCGAGACCAGCACCGGCACGACGACGATCTCCGTCGCGCCCGCGTCGACGAGCCGCTGCACCGCATCCTGGAAGCGGTGCGTCGCGGCTCCGGGGCCCATCAGGAAGCTGACCTCGACCGGGCCGCCCGTCCGCACCTGCGAGACGACCTCCTCGACGCCGGCGTTCCACTCCGGTCCGCCGCCGTGCGCGATCACGACGGTGCCGACCACGCCGGCCGCCTTCGTCTCCTGGGCGTATCCCGTCGCCACGGGAACGGCTGCGAGCGTCAGGGCGAGCGCCAGCCGGCTTCCGAGGCGGCGAACAGCTCGGATCGCGCGGCGCGGCGGCGTCGCGAATGCGGTCCGGCAGCCGGAACCGGCGGCGGGGCAGGGGCTGTTCTCCATCGTGCTCTTTTCTCCTGTTCGTGGTTCGTCGAAGGCGTCGTCACGCGCGCCGCTCAGCGGGCGTCGCGCTCACCGCGCCATTGGAGCGTCACATAGAACTGGCGGCCCATGTAGCCGGGCCACTCCTCGGGTCGGACGTCGAGCACGTTGTCCGCGCCCGCCGACAATTCGAAGCCGAACGGCAACGCCTGTGCGGCGCGCACGTCGAAGCGTGCGAAGCCGTTTCGCTCGACCACGGCGTCCTCCGTCCGCCGCACCGGCGTCGTGCCGGTATGCACGCCGGTCAGCGAAACGCGAAAGCCCACCAGCAGCGCGTACGACGCCGTGCCGCGCAGCGAGTGCGTGGGCCGACCGAGCAGCGCCTCGCCGGTTCCGGCACGCTCGGCGCGCAGGTAGGCGTAGCCGCCCTCCAGGCGAAGACCGCCGTGCGCCACGCCGGCCTCCAGCTCCACGCCGCGGCTCGTGCCGTCGTCGATGTTGCCGTAGCTGTAGAGATCGAACCCGCTCGAGTCGCCCACGATGTGGGTCTCGATGAAGTCGTCGAAGCGGTTGTGGAAGAGCTGGCCCTTGAGATAGAGCCGGTCACCGGTCCACTCCACCCCGACCATCGCGTTGCGCGATGTCTCGGGGCCGAGTTCCGGGTTGCCCCGCACCCGGTAGCCGAAGCCGGGGCCGGTGTTCAGGAACTCCATGTAGAGCTCCTTGAAGCCGGGCGCGCGGTAGCCGAGCCCCACGGAGGCGCGCAGCGCGAGTCTCGGCAGGGGGCGGAAGAGAGCGGCGAGCCGCGGCGTCCAATGCGTGCCCCACTGCTCGCTCCACGAGAGCCGCACACCCGGCACCACGCTCCAGCGCTCGCCCGTTAGCGTCGCCTGCACGAACGGCTCGACGGTGCGCAGCACGCGGTCGCCACCCACTACCCGCTCGGAGGTGATCGCCTCACGGCGTGCCTCGACCCCCGCGTCCACGGTCCAGCGCTCGCCGTCGAAGCCGTAGAGGAGCTCCGCCTGGAGGAGGCGCTGGTACTCCTCCTCGCCCGTGCCCACCACCGGCTCCGGCGCTGTGGCCTGCCGGGAGAGGTGCTCGAACTCCGTGGCGTAGAGCATCGGCACCAGCCGGTGGGCGCCACGCGTCCACGCCGCGCCCAGCCGCGCGCCCCACTGCCGGTTGTCCGCGAAGTAGTAGAGCTGCCCGCTCCGCCAGCGCTGCCGCTCGTCCAGCACCAGCGCGGACGCGGAGAGCGACAGCGACGACGACGCCTGCCACTGCGCCTTCGCCATCCCGTCCCAGCGCTCGGCCAGCGCTCCGCTCTCGGTCGCATTGCCCGGAACCAGCTCGACCGTGCGACGCCCCGCATCCACGGTGTACGCCACCGGCCCGACACCGCCGAGCAGGTTCGCGCCCAGGTCGAGACGGCCGTTCGTGCCGCCGGTCAGCTCGATGCCGCCGGTCCACACGCCGCGTTCCGGCGAGCGCGTGATCACGTTCACCACGCCTCCCATCGCCTCCGAGCCGTAGAGCGTCGACTGCGGCCCTTTCACCACCTCGATCCGCTCGATCATCGAGGTGGGAATGCGCGAGAGGTCGAGCTGCCCGGAGAGACGTCCGATGAACGGCTGCCCATCCACCAGCACCAGCACGCGCTCCGAGCCGAAGCCCTGGATCATCACGCCGGCGCCGACGGGGTGTCCGCCCTGGAGCGTGATCCCCGTCCGCTCGACCAGCACTGCGGAGAGATCCGACGCGCCGCTCTCCTGGATCTCTCTCCGGCTCACCAGCTCCGTCGCCACCGGGACGTCCTTGAGCCGCTCGAGGCGACGCGACGCCGTGACCACCACGGCGTCGAGCGAGAGCGGCCGCGGCGTGAGCACGACGCGCAGCACGGCTTCCTCGCCCGCTGCGACGTCGACCACACGCGCATGCTCCGCGTAGCCGATGTGCCGCACCACGAGGCGGTAGCGGCCCGCCGCGACTCGGTCCACGCGCCAGCCGCCATCGCCGCCGCTCAGCGCCGCGAGGCTGCCGGGCACGGGGAGGACACCGTCCGTCGTGGCCGATTTCGAAGTCGCTGCCGCGCCGTTCGATCCGGGTGTCGCGCCGGACCTCCGCCGGTCCGTTACGCGCGCCGCAGGTCCTTCATCACCTGCATCACCGGAGGCGCCCCGAACGTCGAGCGGGATCAGCACGATCTCGGCACCTTCGACCGGTAGGCCACTCCCCGCCTCGACGACGAGCCCACGGACGACCGACAAATACCGCGCGGCGGCCCGCGCATCGGGTGACGCCGGCACTTCCTGCGACACCTCTTGCGCCGCCAAAGACACCGCCCGTGCTTCCGCGGACACGGTATGCGCCGCACCGACCGGGGCGACCGGAGAGACGAGCGTGAGAGGGACCGTTACGGAGCAGGCGAGGAGCACCCGCGACACCGAAACTGCCCGATCCCCCCACCGCGCCATGGCCCGCCGTGGCGCTCTGGTCGGAGTGCGCCGCACGGCGCTCACCGCTACTCCTCGACCCGGGCGTAGCGGAACGTGATCTGGCGAGAGTCGCCGGTCTCGCCGTAATAGCCCACCAGCTGGAGCTTGTAGACCGCGGCACCGCGACGGATCAGGTAGACGTCGTAGGTGGGCCAGATCTGGTGATTGCCCTCGAGGTCGTAGCGATACCACCGATGCGCATCGAAGACGCCGCCGTACGTGTCGCCACGATAGAGCGTCGACGGGATCTCGCTCGCGTCCTCGAACGCCTCGAACGAATCACCGGCCGCAACCGCACCCGCTTCACCCCCTCCGCTGACACCGCCGTTCACTCGGATCGTGTAACCCTCGAAGCGGAGGTCCCAGTCCGTGCCATCGCTCTCGTCGCCCATGACCAGATCGAAATGGACCGGGCCGCCACTCACATCCACGACCGCGGTGTCCGGCTCGCCCATCGACGCGGCCGCCTCGGGCTGGAGTGCATACTCGATCGTGATCCGTCCAGCGTTCGCTTGCGTCGCGCCGTCGATGCCGATCACGTGGAACTTCGCGTACGTGTCGCCCTCCGCCGTGCGCACCACCCACACCGCCTCGGGCGCTGCCGAGACCGTGTGCGTCGCGAAATCGTACGCGTACCAGCCGTCGATCACCGGGACCAGCGCATCCGACATCCACGCGTCCTCCGACGTCGGGACATCCGCGGCACCCACATCCAGGAACGCGTCCAGCTCCGACGCCGCCGTCATCGCCACGACCTCCGCATCACTCGCCTCGGCGTTCTGGCACAGACAGTGACCGACCACGCCGCCTGGCCCGGCGTTGCCGCCGTTCAGCATCACCGACGTGGAGTGGAAGGCGAGGTCCCAGTCCGCCGACTGCGACGGATCGCCCACCGTCACCCGCTGCGCCTCCTCGCCCAACCGCACGTATGCCCAGCCTTCCGACGCATCGACCGTCAGCGTGGCGACGTCCGGCACATCTGGACCCACCGGGTCGCCATCCGACCCACACGCCGTAAGCACGATCAGCGCGGTCACGACGCATGCACATCGAAACGATATCCCGACTCGCATCTGACTCCTCCGGATCTCCACACACCCCAAGGGTTCGCTCCTCACCGCCCGGCACGCCCCTCTCGCATTCCACGCCGACAGCGACATGAAATTGAAACTCATTCTCATCACGATGGCGTCACGGTACGCCATGCGGGTCCGGGTTGTCAAGAGGGTAGATGGAGACGCTTGCGCATCGGGGGTTGCGGCGTCAATCTGGCTGGCGGAAGCTGGAGCCTACCGTGGCGCGGGGGCTTCGCATCTGCGGCACGGGAGAGCCCACGCTCACCCGGCTATGTGCATCCGATCATCCGCCTAACCGAGAATGTGAGGAGGGGCATGGGCTTCATCATCCGACTGCTGGTCACGGCCGTGGCGCTCTGGGTGGCCGTGGCGCTGGTGCCGGGGATCGAATACCAGGGCGGCATCGGCGGGCTACTTGGCGTGGCACTCGTCTTCGGCATCGTGAACGCCGTCGTGCGTCCGATCCTGGTGGTGCTGACCTGTCCGCTGGTCCTGTTGACTCTCGGCCTCTTCCTCTTCGTCCTGAACGCGCTCATGTTGTGGCTGACGGGCGCACTGGCCGGCGCGCTCGGGATTGATTTCACCGTGAGCGGTTTCTGGGCGGCGCTCCTGGGCGGGATCGTGATCGGACTGGTGAGTACGGTCCTGAACGTCTTCGTGGGGCAGGAAGGGCGGAAGAAGGACTGAGGCGGCGGGCGCCTAAGCGCCCGCCTCCACCCGCGCCTCCTCGACCAGTGCATCGCCGGTCCGTACCACCGCATCGATTAGCCGGTCGAGGTCTTCGGTCCGCGTCCGGTGGTTGGTGAGCGCCACGCGCAACGCGAACACGCCGCGGACGACAGTCCCCGACGGCACGGCCTCGCCCGATTCCTGGAGCCGCATGAGGAGTTCGCGATTGAGTGCGTCGAGTTCCGACGCTCCCCCTGCGCTCCCCTCCACTCGATAGCGAAAAGCGACGATGTTGAGCGACACCGGCGCGAGGAGCTCGAGGCGTGGGTGCTCGCGGATCCGTGCTTCGAGGTGGCGCGCCTGACGCACGTTCTGCTCGATGAGGCGCGTGTACGTCTCCGTCCCGTGCGCCTTCAGCACCATCCAGACCTTGAGTGCCCGGAACCCACGCGTGAGCTGAGGTCCCAGGTTCATGTAGTTGTGCGGCCCCGAGGCGAGTCCCCGCTCGAACCAGGAGAGGTAGCTCGCGGGCGGGGAGAAGGGCCGGCGGTGCCACTCGGCGTGGCGCACCAGCACGCACCCGGCCTCGATCGGGACGTGGAGCCACTTGTGCAGGTCGAAGGCGACGGAGTCCGCGCGTTCGATCCCACGCATCTGCGTGCGCAGCGCGGGCGAGAGTGCGGCCAGGGCGCCGATCGCGCCGTCGACGTGGAACCAGAGCCCCTCGCGCTCACAGAGGTCGGCCAGGCGCGCCAGGTCATCGATCGCGCCGGTATTGACCGTCCCCGCATTGCCGACCACGCAGATCGGCCGCCGGCCCGCGGCCCTGTCCGCGGCGATCGCAGCTTCCAGCGCCTCGACGTCGATGCGGAACTCACTATCCGTCGGGATCTTGCGGAACCCCGCCCACCCGATCCCGAGGAGGCTCGCCGCCTTGTCCACGGAGTTGTGCGTCTGCTCGGAGCCGTAGACGACGAGTGGCTCGGGCAGTGCGTGCAGCCCGCGCCCGCTCACGTCATCGCCGCCCCGTGCCTCCCGCGCCGCCGCGAGACCGATCAGGTTGGCCATCGAGGCACCGCTGGTCAGCACACCACTCGCCTCGTCCGGGAAGCCGATGATTCGCCGCGCCCAGGCGAGGACCTGGGCCTCGACGTACGCCGCAGCGTGCTCTCCGCCCCAGAGGTTCGGGTTCATGGATGCGGCGAGCATCTCGGCCAGCGCGCCGAGCGTGGTCCCCGTCCCGTTCACCCACCCCCACGAGCGCGGGTGGATGTTGCCGAAAGGGTAGGGCAGGACCTGCTCGCGGAAGTCCACGTAGGCACGCTCGGCACCCTGGCCGACATCCGGGAGTGGATCGCCGAGCGCGCCACGCACCGCATCGGGCATCGGCTGCCACGCCGGCCGCGCACCCACCCCGCGGTGGTAGTCGATGACGTCGTCGACCATGCGGTGCGCCAGAGCACGTAGCTCCTCCCAGTCCGCCGGGTCGAGCGTCTCCTCCGGACGCGGCTCGAGTTCCGGGCGCGAAGGGCTTCCGGGCTCGAGTTGCTCCTCCGCAGTCGTGCGGTTCTCGTCTCTCATGCTTCTTACCTGGTGGTATGCGCCGGACGGGTCACGGCCGCATGCGTTGAGTCACGGCGAGGACTGTTCGAGCAATTCGCTCGGTTGGAGCGGCTCGATGCGATGCCCATCCAGGTCGCGAATGTAGACCGACATGGTTCGGGATTCAGGAAGATTCGGTGTTCTGGGGTCGGGATACAAGGTGGGGTGTGCACCGCCGGAGCGTTGCCGCCCCGTGCAGGAGAGCACTTGCACCGCCGACGCTCCGCGCACGAGCGAAACCAGTGCACCCAGCTACGCGCTCAATCCACCCGTTTCAGTACCAGCGCGAAAGCACCCCGGGTAGCCGAGGCCGGGATCCGGTCGAGACCGCGCAGGATGCGACCGAGCCAGACCGGTCGCGGCGGGTCGTCGTCGAAGGTGGATCGGAAGGGCAGGGGGTGGACCCGTACGCGGTCGAGGCCGTGGGCCCGGGCCAGGCGAGCCAGTTCGTTCGGCCTCATGTGCAGGTCCGACACGAAGATGCGTGGTGGGCGCCCGGTGACGAGGCGCCGCCACATGAATGTGGGATTGGCCGGGTGAGGCATGATCACGACGAGCGTTCCACCGGTGGCCAGCCGCTCTCTGCACGCCCGGAGCACCCGGCCGCGCTCGGGGATGTGCTCGAGGACGCCGGCCAGGAGGACCAGGTCGAAGGGACCGCTGGCGTCGGGTACCGAATCGAGAGAGCGTGCATCGCCCACGACGAAACGCAGGTTGTCCACGCCGCATCGCCGCGCCGCCTCCCGTGCCCGGTCGACCATTGCGGGTGCGAAGTCCACGCCTACTCCGCTGTCGATCCGGTCCGCGAGCCCGACGAGGTTCACACCGGTCCCGCACCCCACCTCGAGGACGCGTGCCCCGGCGGTGCACAAGGTGCGCAGGAAATCCACGCGAGCGGTGGCGTCGGCTCCCAGTTCGGTGCGGGGATCCTCGAGTGCATCCCACTCGCCGGCCATCCGCTCGAACACCGCCACCCTGGCCGTCTCCCCGATCTCGGGTCCAGCCGCGGCTCGCGTGCGAGCCCACGTCGCTTCGGACGATCCGGACAGCTCATCGGCGAAACGCCGGCCGGCCTCCTCCCACGTCGGCAGCCGCTCCGCCGCCTCACGCGCCGCGATGGCGAGCCGACGCCGCGTATCAGCATCGCGCAGCACCGGCTCGAGCGCGCGTGCCAGCGTCTCGGCATCGCCCGGGGGCACGCATACGGCCGCGCGCCCCGCGGGCGTGGTCGGTATCGCGCCTGCGGTCGTCGCCACGAGAGCCAAGCCGTGTGCTGCGGCCTCGGCGAGCGCCAAACAGTAGCTCTCGTAGAGCGAAGAGTGCACGAAGACATCGGCCGCGCGGTAGGCACCGGGCATCTCGTGCGGCGACAACTCACCCGAAAGCTCGACTCGGTCGCCAAGCTCGAGCCGCTCGATCTCGTCCATGAGCGCACGTGACGTTCCCGGCTCCTCGTCCGTGCTCCCGATGATTCGAAGCCGCCACGGCAGGTGGCGGAGCCGGCCCAGTGCGCGTACGAGAACGTCGTGCGCCTTGACCGCCGTGACCGCGCCGACCGCGAGGATACGGACCTCGGCTACTCCGGCGCCATCGGGTGTGGAGGTTACTGGATCGATACCCGGCTCCACCACACCGACCCGACGAGCATCGACCCCGCGCCCGACCAGCCGCTCGGCGCTGTAGACGCTCGTGACGACGATCCTGTCCGCACGGTGCAGCCACGCCGTCTCCCTGGCGATTAGCGGAGCTCGATCCACCTCGGAGGGGCCGCGCATCTCTCCGACGGGCGTATGCAGCAACGGCACGCACGTGGCGGCCATGGGCCAGGCGGAGAGGTCGAGTGCGGGGAGTGCGAGACCGTCGACGACCACGACCTCGCCCGGCCGCACCCGGGCGAGCACCTGCCTCGTGGCCGTGCGTGCGATCGCATCGGCAGCGGGGAAGCGCCCGTCGAGTTCATACACGACGACGTCATGGCCGAGCTCTCTCAGCGCGGCGACGATGCGCGCGTCGTAGATCGTGCCGCCGCTCCGTCGCTCGAGTGAGCCGGGGATCAGGAAATGGACGCGTGGGCTCGTCATTGCGGTCTCGCCTCCCAGCTCGCCCAGGCATCGTCGTCCTCCCAGAGCACCACCCGGATGCATTCGATCCGCTCCCGATCGGCGGTGCCGGCGAGCTGCACCCCGAGGATCCGCGCGAAGTGCTCGAGGCTCGGGTTCATCCCCTCGAACTCGGCCAACTCGTTCAACGTCCTGTCCCGGTAGCGTCCGACGAGCCGTTCCAGGTTGGCTTTGTTCCGCTCGATGTCCACGAGGTAGCCGGCTTCATCGAGCCGCCGGCCGTGTACGACGAGCTCGAGCCGGTAGCGGTGCGAATGCCAGGTGTGCTCCGGCCCCGGCACACCCGCGGTCAGGAAGTGCTGGGCGACGAATTCGCGCCTGACCCCGATGCCGTACATGCCCTCTTCGAGGCGAGGATCACCGCGTGGGTGGCTCTCCGTGGAGGTGCGGGCCATCGGCTCCGTCGAGGTGGTCATGAGTCCGCTCCATCATGACGGGTCAGGAGTAGGTGATCAGGACCTGAAGAGTGTGCTCCGGCGCCTCGTCGAGGAGGCGGAACGCTTCGGCCGCCCGCGCGACGGGAAATCGGTGCGTCACCAGCCGCTCCGGCCTCAGCCGCGGGATCAGATCCAGCGCGAATGCAAGGCGCCGGGCCTTGGTCCAGCGCCCACGCAGCGCCGGGTCGATCCGGCTGACCTGGCTGCTACGCACGGTGAGGCGGCCGCGGTGGAAATGCGTGCCGAGGTCGACCGTCGCCCGCCTCGTGCCGTACCACGAGCCGACCACGATCCGTCCGTCCCGACCCGTCTCGCGGATCGCGACATCCAGTGCGGCCGGGTTGCCAGTCAGCTCGAAGGTCAGATCCGCGCGATCCACCGCATCCACCGCATCCACCGCATCCAGGTCACCCAGGTCACTCGCGTCGAGGGTACCCTGCGCACCGTCGCCTGGCGCCACGCTCTCGGAGCCTCTCGCGGACTTCCGTTCGTGGCCCGGCCCATCGCCGCGTGCACCGAGGCAGCGGCGGAGTGCAGGGCCATTTTCGGGACTCACGGCCGCACTCGCCCCGAACTCCAGTGCGCGGCGGCGGCGCTCCACGAGCGGGTCGACGGCGACGAGAGCGGAGAGCGGCATCGTCGCCAGGATCGCCGTGGTGAGCAGGCCGATCACGCCCTGGCCCATGACCAGCACCCGCTCTCCCGGCAGCGGGCGCCCGTCCATGACCAGGCCGAGCGCGGTCTCGACGCTCGGCAGCAGGACGGCCGCTTCGGCATCGAGTTCGTCCGGGATCGGGACCACCGCGCCCACGGGTGCCACGAAGCGCTCGCAGTGCGGCTGGAAGGCGAAGACGCTGCGGCCGATCAGCTCTCGTTCCACACCTGGCCCCGTCTCCACGACCGTGCCGACGGTGGCGTAGCCGTAGCGGACCGGCCACGAGAAGCGGCCGTCCAGTGCAGGGATCGCCTCGTCGAGCGGTGCGTCCTCCGGAAGCTCCCCGCGGTAGACGAGGAGCTCGGTTCCCGCCGAGATCGCCGAGACACGCGTGACCACGCCCACCTGGCCGGGACCCGGAGCGGGCACCGGCTCCTCGACCACCCGCACCGCTCGTGGACCGGAGAGCTCGATGATCCGTCCGGTGCGAGGTGCGACGAGCGCCGGCGGGCTCACGGCGCCGCCCAGACCGGCACGCCGCTGAGTACCACGTCGTCGCCCAGGCGGAACGACTCCATCTCGGCCAGGCGCGGCGCCCACTCTTCTTGCCCGGGGGTCATGCCGTGTCCGTCCCCGGCCGTGGCCAGTGGTCCGACCGCGCGCACTCCGCCCACGATCATCGAGGCGACGGTCAGCAGCAGATGATCGACGTGGCGCTCCCGCAGGTAGCTCGTGATGACCTCGGCTCCGCCCTCGACCATCACGCTCCTGGCACCCTCGGCGTACAACCACTCGCCGAGTGCGACGAGCGAAACCCAGCCGCGCCTGTCCGATGCCAGCCGCACGACGCGGGCACCGGCGGCCTCCAACTCTGCCTGTCGACGGGCATCGGAGGCATTCGTCGTGGCGATTACGGGGCCATGGTTCGGGTGGGAGAGCAGACGCGCCGAGGTCGGCGTGCGAAGGCGGCTGTCCAGGACGACGGGGCGGGGGCTCCTTCCCTCCACATGGCGGACCGTCAGCCGGGGATCGTCGGAGAGGAGTGTGCCGATGCCGATCACGATCACATCGTGGACCGCGCGGAGCCGGTGCGTCAGCACGAGGGCGTCGGGCCCGCTCAGCGCCAGGGGACGGCCACGGCAGGCCGCGATGCAGCCGTCCAGGCTCTGGGCGTAGCTCAGCGTGATGAAGGGTCGCCCCCGCTCCGCGCAGTGACCGTGGAAGCGCGCACGGAGCCTCTCGACCACCGCGCGCGCCCGACGCACCTCGCCGTCGGCAGGGGCGGGACTCGGGACTTCGGTTGGGATCCGGCGGGCAGTGTCCATGACACGCGCCGCCGGTGCAACTTTCTTGCCGCCATGCGGCGTGTGGCCGGGACTACTCCAGCACGTCGATCACGATCGGCTCGGTCGTGAATTCCGCATGGTCGCCGTGCATGAGGATGAACGAGATCGTGGTCGATCCCGCTGTGTGGCCGTGGACGCGGCCCGCGAACCCGCCCTTGGGGTCCGGGTCGAAGGTGGCGACCGTTTCGTCGTCGACGATGACGCCGAGGGACGCATCATCATCATCGAGATCGAGCGCGTGGCCGTCGTGATCCACGAACTCGATTTCGAGGAGGCCCACGATCCCACCGGCGGGGACTTCGATCGAGCCGGTCGAGTTGCGTGTCTCCGGGTTGCCGTCAGTGCCCTCGGCGGTCGCGAGGATCTCGCCATCGAGGCGGACCACGACCGCCTCGGCGTGGGGGTGGTGACCGTGCTCACCCGGATCGACCGGGTTGTCGCACGCACCGGCCACGAGACCGAGGGCGACCGCGAAGAGAGCACCGGCCCGGAAGCCGGAGATTCGTCGAATGTTCATCGTCCCTTCCTTCATGCGCTCGAATCGGGCGCGGGCCGAACGCTGGCGTTCCGGCCCGAGTCGCGGGCGGGGCGAGGCAACCCCCGCCCTCGAGCCCGCGCTCGCCCAATAGAGTACCGAGAATCAGAAAGTAACCCTGTAGAGCAGGCTCACGTTGCGCCCGGCCTCGGGCATGACATCCTTGATCCGCGAGAGATGGTTGCGGTACTCCGCGTCGGTCAGGTTGTCGATGCGCAGCGTCAGCGAGTGGACGCGGCTCCAGAGATTCCAGCGGTAGCCCGCGGAGGCGTGGAAGACGCCGTAGCCGTCGGTCGGCGTCTCGAACTCGCCCACCCGGTCCTGCTCGAGCGCCCCCTTCCACCCCGCACCGGCGAAGAACGACGCCTTCTCGTAGCGCAGGTTGAGCCCGCCGTTCAGCGGCGGCATGAACGGCAACGGCTCATCGGTATCCGTGAGCGTGCCGCGCACGTAGGAGATCGTGCCGTCGGCGACGAGGCGCGGCGTCAGCGTCCACTGCGCACTGGCCTCCAGCCCGGTCAGCTCCGCGTCCGCGTTGGTGTGCTGGTAGATCGGAAGCCCCACCCCGAGGCGGACCTTGCCGGTGTTGCGCGGATAGATGTAGTTCTGGATCCGGTTGTGGAAGCCGGCGACCTCGAAATCCACGTTATCTCGCGTGAGGCGCACGAAGACGTCCGCACCGAGACCGGTTTCCGCCTTCAGGTCCGGATCGCCGACCTCGAAGGAGTGCGACGCCAGGTGCGGACCCTGCGAATAGAGCTCGCCGATGTCGGGCGTGCGGTAGGCGCGGGCAACGCTCGCGCCGAGCCGGACGCCGTCGGCCAACTCGTAGAGTGCCCCGATGGAGCAGGAGACCGAGCCGAACGACCTCGACCGAACTCGGCCGATGTCGAGCTCGGTCACGGTGTCGAGCGGCTCGACCCGGTGCCAGTCGTAGCGGGCGCCGAACTCGAGGCGGAAGCGGTCGAAGTCGAGCTCCTGGACGCTGTAGCCCGCGATCGCGTACTCGCGTGCCGACGGCGTGCCGAGCGAGCCGGCGGTCGCGAAGTCGCGCCACTCGACGCGCATGCCGACGGCGCCGTGATCGAACGCCCCCCATCCATCGTGCCTGCCGAGCACCTCTCCCGCCGCGGTGAGCAGACCGAACTCGGTGCCGAGCAGTCCGCCGTGTTCGAGTTCCTGATGGTGGTATCGGGTGTAGACGCCATCCAGCTCGAGCGAGCTGAACGGGCCGGCACCATCGAGGAGCCGCGCCTGACCCTTCACCGCCTGGCGGTTCATCCGAACCTCGACACCGTCCGCATGACCATGGTCATGGCCCGGGATCCCGTACGATGAATCGAAGTAGCGGTACGCCACCCCCGCGTGACCCCAGCCGTTGATCCACCCCGCACCGATCCCGGCGTTGTAGGTGCGCGTCCAGGTATTCTCGAGCGTGCCGACGGGAGTGGTAAGGTCATCCGCGCTGCGGGCACTCCCCTCGACGCGCAAGGCGACGGGGCCGAACGCGTGCAGTATCGCGCTGCCCTCACCCACGACCGACTGGCCCTGCACGCTCACCGTCCCGGTCGGCCGGTCCGGGAGTGACGTAGGCACCTCCTCACGCACCACATTGACCACGCCACCGAGTGCGTTGCTGCCGTAGAGCAGAGCGGACGGGCCGCGTACGACCTCGATGCGACGCGCTGAGATCGGGTCGATGGCGACGGCGTGGTCGGAGGATGTGGACGAGAGATCGCCCACGCGTTGACCGTCCTCCAGCATGAGGATGCGATCTCCGCTCAGGCCGCGGATCACCGGCCGCGCCGTGGCCGGTCCCATCGAGGCGAGCGCCACGCCGGGCTCGTCCTCGAGCGTCTCGGCGACCGTGCCACCGAGCTCACGCGCGAGCTTCTGTGCCGAGACCACGTTCGTCGGGCGCAACGATTCCTCCCCCGCCCGCGCGCCGACCGCGCCGGTGACGACGAAGCCCGGGAGCTGGATCGGCGAGAAATCGAGGACGACGTCGACCCAGATCTCACCGCCGTTCGGAACCTCGACCGAGCGCGTCAGCGTGCGGTGTCCGATGTATTCGACCTCGAGCGTGTAGAGCCCTGCGGGCAGCCCTTTGAAATGGAACTCACCGTTCCCATGTGCGAGCTCACTCCGGCCGAGTTCGACGAGACGGACCTGGGCGCCCGCGAGCGGCTGGCCCGTTTCCGCACTCGTGATCCTGCCCTGGATCGTGGCACTGTCCGCCGCCACGTCCGCCGAGCCGTCCACCGTACGGGCGAGTGCGGCGTCAGGGCGGGGGAGCCACGCTGAAGTCAATACGCCGAGTGCCAGAAAGGTGAGAAAGATCGTGCTTCGCTGCATTGCCTTCCGTCATGTTTCCGGGGGCGCGCCGACTCGACTGTGGGCGTCGCGCTCCCGCGTGTTGATTCGCCGTCGTCGCGTACCGCCGAGCGAGTCCGAGGCGTGCGGATGGACGATGGCTTGGGACGCGGCACCACCGCGCCGTTGCTGAGTTGTCCTCGGGAAGTCAGACGATCGGTGGCGCCCGCGGGAGGAGGGCCGACCGGACGATGTCGTCCGGGACCGGCGGCGCGATGTCACCGATGGCGATAGGGTGCGTGGGCAGCTGAACGCGTGCGACGTCGATCCGCTGCGCGATCATCTGGTCGCGCGCGAGCACACGACAGTACTGGCAGGTGAGATGGTCGTGGAGCGGCGGACAGGTACCCTCGTCCGGCGCCTCCACGTGTACACTGTGGTCGAGTTCGTGCGCATCGGCTCCGGCCTCCACGAACGGCACGACCCCCACCACCAGGAGGTGGAGGAGGAGACTGACCGTGGCGGTCAGATTTCGCGCGGATGCAAGGGAGTGGGGCACGGGCCGGTGTCCACCTGGATCGGGAGCGGGGTCGACGGATCGGCTCACCATCCATCGACCCCCTGGTTGTGTGCGAGTGCGCCAAACCTGCCCGGGAGCGGGCAGAGTTGTCAAGGTCGGGTGGGCGTGCCGCTCCGACCGACCTCCGGGGCCAGGTCCGCCATGGCCAGCACGGCCTCGACGACGGCTTCCGGCCGTTCCTCCTGGATATACAGCCCGGTGCCCGGCACATGTTCCATCCGGAAGTCGGACAGCTCCCTCAGGAGCACGGCGACCTCGGCCGATGGCACGGGCGGCTTTTCGGTCCCACCGCCCACGAGCAGGTGGACCGGTGCACGGATGCTCGAGAGCCGAGGCCGCAGCGAGTCAGGCTCCTCGGCCCCGACCATCCGACGGAATGTGTCGAGGGCGCCGCCCAGATCGCCGTCGAACGCGGCGGTGTAGCCCCGCACGACCTCGTCCGTGACCCATGACGCGTCCGCCGAACTCTCGATCAAGCCGTCCCTGATCTTGCCGCGCACGTAGCCCTCTGCGCCGAACAGCTTGAGCACGGGCGCGAACCGCAGGGCGCTACGCAACCCTGGCGTGCCGGACTCCTCCGCCGCGCCGCCGTTGATCGAGACGATCCCGGCGGCAAGATCCGGCCGCCGCACCGCAAGACGCAGGCAGATCGAGGCGACGACCGCGTGGCAGACAAGGATGGGCGAGCGGACGCCGAGCGAGTCGAGCACGGCTTCGATGCGGTAGGACTGAGCCGCGAGCGAGTAGTCCGCCCCCTCGGGCCGCGACGATGAACCGGTGCCGAGCGGCTCGATGACCAGGACGGCGCGGCCCGTCGCGGCGACTGCAGGGCGCACGTGGCGGAAGGTGTAGGAGGAACCGAGCAGGCCGGGCACCATGACGACGGGATCGCCGCTCCCCTCCAGCGTCACGGCAAGCGTCTCGGCGGGCGCGACCGGAAGTCGCAATACCTGGGGCTCGGTCCCTGGCGCCACACTCAGCATCAGGGCCGACAGCACCGGCAACAGTTCGAGAGCCATCCATTCCTCCACGAACGGGGAAGTCGCTTCGAATCCGACGCACCGATCGCTCCGGCCTGGAGCGCCGATCGAGCAGGAAAAGGAAAACGGATGCAAGAATCGGTGCCGACAGGTCTCGGGCCGGTCCGAAGCGTGCCCTCTTTTGCCGAATCCGCGCCCTCGATCCGGCGTTCCGCGACCTCGCGGACGATGCGCAAAGCCGGACCGGTCCCCGGTACCTCCGGATGCGATAGATCCGCTCGACGATCCACGAGCCCACCGCTTGCCGGGCAGCGACGCCGTGGTACCGATCGTGCGCTCGCCATCGCACGGTCGCGGTGACCGTGACGCGCCGACGAGCCGTGGTCCGACCACCGGGCTCGTCCGCCAGATCACGCCCTCCGAACCGAGGTACGGATGGCCCGTCGAGCCACGAAACAGTATCAGGTCCCGAGCCGGGCCGAGCTGCGGTCGATCTCGAAGCACGACGCCGCCCGTCGCATCGCCTCACTGCGCGACGACATCCGCCACCACGACTACCTCTACTACGTCCTCGACCGACCCGAGATCTCCGACGAGGAGTACGACCGGCTCTTCACTGCGCTGCTTCGGCTGGAGGAGCGATTCCCCGAACTGGTCACGCCGGATTCGCCCACGCAGCGCGTGGCCGGCGAGCCGAGAAAGGAACTGCCGACGGCGCGGCACACGGTGCCGATGACCAGCCTCGAAGCCACCCGTGAGGAAGACGACGTCGCCCGCTTCGTCCGCCGCATGCAGCGCGAGCCCGATGTCGAGACCCTCCTCCTCGAGCCGAAGCTGGACGGCGCCTCGATCGAGCTGATCTACGAGGACGCCGTGCTCATGCGTGCCATCACCCGCGGCGACGGCGTTCGAGGCGAGGACGTGACAGAAAACGTGCGCACGATCCCGTCGGTGCCGCTACGGCTTCGTTCCGACGGTACGCCGACGCCGCGCTTCCTCTCCCTCCGCGGCGAGATCATGATGAGCGCGCGCGCCTTCGAAGCGCTCAATCGTCGGCTCCTCGAAAACGGCGAGAGCGGCTTCGCCAACCCGCGCAACGCGGCTTCTGGCTCGGTGCGGCAACTGGATCCGCGCATCACCGCCGAGCGCTCGCTCGATCTCGTCGCCTACGAGATCCTCCTGATCCGCGACCTCACCTTCGAGCGTGACGAGGAGGTGCTCCAGGCCCTCGCCAGTTGGGGGTTCAGGACGCCGGAGCCGGTGAGGACCGCGACCGATCTCGACGACGTGCTCCGCTATCACGCCGACCTGGAAACCCGCCGCGCCTCGCGAGACCACGAGATCGATGGGATCGTCATCAAGGTCGACCGCCTCGACGTGCGCGAGAGGATCGGCGCCACACGCAGACACCCGCGCTGGGCGCTTGCCTACAAGTTCGCGCCGCGACGCGAGATCACCCGCGTCCGCGAGATCATCGTCCAGGTCGGCCGCACGGGACTCGTCACTCCCGTCGCGCTCCTCGAGCCGGTCGAGGTCGGTGGCGTCACCATCTCCCGCGCCACGCTGCACAACCGCGAGGAGATCCGCCGCCACGACATCCGGCCCGGTGACCGGGTGCGCATCCACCGCGCCGGCGACGTGATCCCCGAAGTCGTCGAGAGGATCGAAGAGCCCGGCCACGAGCGCGGTAAGCCGTTCCACTTTCCCGATCGGTGCCCATCGTGCGGCACGCGGCTCGAGCACCACGGACCGCTCACTCACTGCCCGAACCAGTTCGGTTGCCCGGCGCAGCTCCGCGAACGGATCCGCCACTTCGCCTCCCGCGAGGCCATGGACATCCGCGGCCTCGGTCGCGCCACCGCCGAGGCACTCGTCGATTACCGCCTGGTCGAGGAGCTCGCCGATCTCTACGACCTGAAAGTGGCGGACGTGGCTCGCCTGCCTGGTTTCGCTGCGGACTCCGCCAGCAAGCTCGTCGACTCGATTCGAAGCCGCAAAAGGGCCGAGCTGCACCGCTTCCTCATCGCCCTCGGCATCCCCGGCGTGGGTGAGGGCGCGGCGCGGGACCTGGCCGATCACTTCCGCTCGCTCGAGGCGATCCGCCACGCCAGCCGGGACGAGCTGCGCCAGGCGCCCGGCATCGGTCCCGCACTCGCCGACAGACTCCACGACTTCTTCGCCGACGACCGCCACCAACACGCCATCGATGCGCTCCTGGAGACGGGCATTCAGGTGACGGCGCCGCGTGCACGCCGCGAACGGCCCCTGGCCGGACGGCACTTCGTCTTCACCGGCAGACTCGACCGCTTCACCCGCGACGAGGCCGAGGAGCTGGTCGAATCGCTCGGAGGGGAGGCCTCCGGTTCCATCAGTCGCAACACCGACTACGTCGTCGTGGGCGAGGAGCCCGGTCAGAAGGTCGAGGACGCCCGCCAGAAGGGCGTGCAAACGCTCGATGAGGAGGAATTCATCGCCCTGGTGCGGCGCGCGGGGGCCGATGTCCGCGGCTGACACTCACCTCGCCACCGACGGGCCCCGTCCACGACCCGTCGCGGCATGCTCCCGCATGAGCCCCCTTGACGCGCACCGACCCCACGACTTATCTTAGAGCTGAGATGAGTACGGAGAAGGAATTGTTCGCGCCGGTCGACGACGACCGCGACCCGACGCTGAGGCTGTGGATCATCCTGGCCCGCGCCTACGATGCCGTTCAGGCTCACGCCCGCGCCGACGTCGCACGCCACGATCTGACGCTTGCCGAGTTCGGGGTCCTGGAGGCGCTCTACCACAAGGGTCCACTCCTGCTGGGCGAGGTGCAGCGCAAGATCCTGGTCTCGAGTGGCGGGATCACGTACCTGATGGACCGACTCGTCAAGCGCGGACTCGTGGAGCGGCAGCCGTGCCCAACGGATCGGCGCGCGACGTACGCCGCACTCACGCCCGAGGGCGAGGCATTGATCCGTCGCATCTTCCCGGAGCACGTGCGCGCCCTCGAGCGCGCGCTCTCGGGGCTCGATGCGGAAGAGAAGGCCGAGGCCATGCGCCTGCTGCGTCGTCTGGGGCTGCGCGCGGCCGAACTGGAGCCCGGCGAAGCGGCCGGCGACTGACGCGCCGCGACAGCGACGGCCGTTCGGCCGTTTTTTCTCGGCGAATTATCTCAGCAGTGAGTATACTACGACCAACCACTCGCGGGTGCGGCCGGCCCGTCCGCGAGCGGCGACACGGGGCCGGCAGAACGAGGAGGAGTGGCGATGACGGTGGAAACGAAGCGAACCGGGCAAGGCACGTGGGTCATCGATCCGGCGCACACGCTGGTCGAGTTCGCGGTCAAGCACATGATGATCGCGACGGTGAAGGGTCGTTTCGGCGAGGTGAGTGGGGAGATCCGACTGGACGACGGCGCCCCGGAGAACTCCTCGGTCGAGGTGACGATCGACGCGTCGAGCATCGACACGCGCAACTCGGATCGTGATGCGCACCTGCGTTCCGCGGACTTTCTGGACGTGGAGAAGTTCCCGGCGCTGACGTACCGGAGCCGTCGGGTGGAATCGTCCGGTGCAGGGAAGTACCGCGTTGTCGGTGACCTCACGATCCGTGATGTCACACGCGAAGTCGTGCTGGAGGTCGAGGAACAGGGCCGCGGCAAGGACCCGTGGGGCGGTGATCGCGTGGCGTTCAGCGCGACGACGGCGATCGACCGCACGGACTTCGGTCTGGTCTGGAACCAGGCGCTCGAGACGGGCGGCGTCCTGGTGAGCCACGAGGTGCGGATCTCCCTCGAGGTTCAGGCGGTTCTGCAGTAAGGCAGAGGAAAGGGGAAAGAGGATAGGGGATAGCAAAGCCGGCTATCCCCTATCCTCTTTCCTCTATCTCTTATCCCCTGCCGTTCACCGGCAGCTTTCGCTCACGACCTGACCTTCGATGACGACGCCGCAAACGTGCGAGGTGTACTCGAAGGGGTCGCCGTCGAAGAGGGCGAGGTCGCCGTCCTTGCCGGGCTCGAGGGAGCCGACGCGGTCGTCGATGCCGAGAATGCGGGCGGCGTCGATCGTGACGGTGGCCAGCGCCTGCTCGAAGGGCAGACCGTAGGCGGCGGCCATGGCGGCCTCGAAGAGGACGACGCGCGTCTTGGGCGCATAGCCCTCGAAGCCGCTCTGGAGCGCGACCGGGATGCCGGCATCGCGTAGGCGCCGAGCGCTCTCCATCGTGGCATTTTCCAGCGAGCCGCTGTGGCGCGCCATGGTCGGGTGCAGGATGATCGGTACGCCGGCCTCGCGGATCTTGTCGATGACGGTGTACGCCTCCGCGGCGCCGTCGAGGATGAGATCGAAGCCGAACTCACGCTGCAGGCGGAGCGCGGCCAGGATCTCCGTGGCCCGCTGTGCGGTGATCAGCGCGGGCACCTCGCGGCGGAGCACGCGGGCCAGCGTCTCGAGCTTGAGATCGCGCGCCGGCGCGCCGCCGTTCTCGACCTTGTGCAGGTAGTCCTGCGCCTTGATCAGCTCCGCGCGAAGGAGCGCCATCCCCTTCGAGCGCGTGCCCGGCCGCCCGTTGAAGTTTCGCGACACCTCGGGCCCGAGCGTCATCGCCACGGCGGTGACCGAGTCGACGAGTGCCTCGCCCACGTTGTCGCCGCGCGTCTTGACGATCATCGTCTGCCCGCTCACGAGCGCGCCCGGGCCGTGCCCGGTGTGCAGCGTGGTCACGCCGTGTTCGCGCATCCACTCGACCAGCCGCTCCCGTGCGTTGTACGCATCGAAGGCGCGCAGCTCGGGCTGGATCGCACTCGCGCGATCGAGCTGATCCTGCTCGTGCGGCTGGTTCAGGTAGCCGGCGAGCCCGACCACCGTGTGCGCATCGACGAGCCCGGGCGTGACGACCGCGGCGGACAGGGTGCGGTACCCCTCCGGGATGCGGATCTCCGAGGCCGGCCCGACCCGCTCGATCTTGCCGTTCGCCCCCACCAGCACGACGCCGTCCCGGATGGCCGGCCCCGCCATGGTATGGACGGTCTCCCCCCGCACCGCGACCTGCGCCACGAGCGACGAGGGCAGCGCCAGCGCACCGAATACCAGTCCGGCAGCGAGTGCCATGATCCCGGCGCCACTCACCCTCCTTGCGACCGCTGCCCCGCCACGAAGCCCGGATGAGCCGAGACGGTCGGCCGAGGCACGGGCGTCAGTCTCCGCCCACCTAGCCCTAGCCCTGTGAAGCCCCATCATCAGTGCCCCTCCATGCCAGCGTGATAATTCGCCGTCACGATTTCGCCGGCGCCGTAGCCGCCGACGGCGTAGATGTAGTCGCGCGGGTTCGAGAGATCGAAGACCTTCTGGCCCTCGACCCAGGTTTCGAGGACGCGGGTGTAGACGCTGAGCGGATCTCCACTGAGCACGATGAAGTCCGCGTCCTTGCCGGGCTCGAGCGAGCCGACCCGGTGGTCGAGGTCGAGCATCTTGGCGCCGGCCATGGTCAGGCCGTAGAGCGCGGCCTCGCGGGACATGCCGTAGCGCACGGCGAGCCCCGCGGAGCGGAGCAGGATGCGTGAGTCGGTGATGCCGTCGTCGGTATGGAAGCCGACGGGCGCGCCGACCTTCTCGAGCGCGGCGCCGTTCTGGTTGCCGAAATCGATGAGCTCGAGCTTGCCGCCCGGCGAGTCGAGGATGATGATCGACGAGGGAGCGCCGGACGCCGCGATCTCGTCGGCCACGCGCCACGCCTCACTCGCGTGCTGGAGCACGATGCGGAAGCCGAATTCGTCGGCCAGGCGCAGCGCGGTCAGGATGTCGTCGTGGCGGTGGGTGTGGAAGTGGACGACGCGCTTGCCATCCAGCACCTCGACGAGCGTCTCGAGCTCGAGGTCGCGCGCCGGCATCTTCGATCGATCGCCCTTGGCCGCTCGGACCTTGTCACGGTACTCCTGCGCCTTGACGAACTTCGCGCGAACCAGAGCGGCCGCCTTGGCGCGCGTCCCCGGGAACGGCGGATCGCGTCGCGGGTTCGTGCCGTTCGCCATCTTGAGCCCGCCGCAGATCTCGGTCAGCACGTCCTCGCAGTAGAGCAGGTCGTAGATCGTGTTGCCGTCGCGGAGCTTGAGGTAGGCCGTCTGCCCGCTCATCAGGTGCCCCGAGCCCGGCATCACGTTGACCGTCGTCACACCGCCGGCCTGGGCCTTCTGGATTCCGTCATGGCGGGCATCGATCGCATCCAGGATCCGCACGTCGCCGTGGATCGGCGAGGAGCGGTCGCCGCCGTCGCCGCCGCCGATGTGCGAATGCGTGTCGACGAGCCCCGGCATGATCACTCGTCCGGTGACGTCGCGGACCTCGGCCTCGCTCGGGATGCTCACGGCATCCCTGGGCCCGACTGCCGAGATCTTGCCGCCGCGGACCACGAGCACGCCGTTCTCGATCGGTTCGCCGACGATCGGGATGATCCGCGCGCCGACGAACGCCGTTGGCCGCTCCTGCGCGGCGAGCGGCGGCGCCGCGAGCGCGAGCAGAAGGGATAGGAGGCGTAGGGATCGCTTCATCACTGCTCCTCTGACGTGGGATGCGCGATGACCTCGATGGGGATGCGTACGGACGCACGGCTCACCGTCCGGCGTGCCGAGACATCGAGGTCGTCTTAGGGGATACGGCCGTATTCTGCGCCTGCGGATCCGGATATGTCAAGCGACGCAAGTGGTTGCACGGGATCACATCGCGTCGGATCACCGAGTGGCCGGACGATCGCGCAGGCGGTCATCCGGCCACTCGGGGGCGGTCGTCACCGGGGTCGGAATTCGAACGACGCACCCGGCGAATGCGGCGTCGCCGGTAAAGGACCCGAGCGCCTAGCCGCTCCCGACCGAGGGGGCGGCGCGGTTGCTCGCCACGGGCCGAGAATGATCAGGCGCCGGTTCCATCCCTGAGGATCCTCAGGTAGCCGCCCGCTCGCGCGGCGTCTCCCGTGCCGTGAAGCCGAAGTACAGGAGCGGCGCGGCCAGGAGCAGGTGCAGCCAGATGTCGTTGCCGCTGATCGGCATGAGCCCGAAGAAGCTCGGCGTGAAGAACGCCAAAATCGCGAGCACCAGGTAGATCACCCCGACGATCTGTGCGTACGACTTCGCGCTCGAGAACCGGCCCGCCGCCCACACGCCCCAGATGCCCGCCGCCAGGTGCACGAGGTTGTGGAGGAAGTTGATGGGGAAGAGGCCGAACAGGCGATCGGCGGTCGCCATGTCGGCATTCATGTTGAAGCCGGTCACGAAAAAGCCGATCACACCGACGATAATGAAGATCCACCCGATGATCTGGACAACCCGTTGGACGGTGGTCATTGCATCCCCCCGGGATTCTATTTCTCACTGCTCCCACCCCGGATGCAACCGGGCCGGGCCTGACGATCTCCACGACTCCTGCGCATCCGGCGTGCCGCCGAATCGATTCCTTCTGTTCCGTGCGCCACGCACCGGGTCCACCGACACCCCGGCCGGACGCGCTGGCACTCCCGCCGCCGTGAGGCGGCCCTCCCGCGTCACGCAGCGGCGACCTCCCGCCGCCCCCAGGCCGGCCATCCCGCGCCAGTAGGGCGCCCTCCCGCTGCCCTAGGCAGCTAGGCGGCCCCAGGCCGCCGTCCCCCGGCCTCGCTATTATATTGACCGATCCGATCGTTCACCTTGCCCTGCAAGGGAGACCGGTGCCGTACCCGTACCACTCACCGCTCGACGAGGCGTATCGCCGATGCTGCTGACCTGTCAGAAGGAGCGCTTCTCTCTGCCCGAGGGCATGCACTACCTGAACTGTGCCTACATGTCGCCGCTCTCGAAGCGGGTCGAGGAGGCGGGGATCGAGGGCGTGCGCCGCAAGCGGGTCCCGGCCATGATTTCGCCCGAGGACTTCTTCACGGAAAGCGACGGCGCGCGCGAGCGCTTCGCCCGGCTGATCCACGCGCCCGATCCGGGCCGGATCGCGATCATCCCCGCAGTCTCCTACGGTCTGGCGATCGCGGCGAAGAACGTGGCGGCGCGCCCGGGCCAGAACGTCGTCGTCTCGGGCGAGCAGTTTCCGAGCAACGTCTATCCATGGCGGGCGCTGTGCCGGGAGCGAGGCCTCGAGCTCCGCACGATCGGCGCACCCGAGCGTCGCCAGGGGAGGGGCAGGGAGTGGAACGCGCGCATACTGGAAGCGATCGACAGGGATACGGCCGTCGTCGCACTCCCTCACGTGCACTGGACGGATGGCACCCTCTTCGATCTCGAGCGGATCGGTGAGCGAGCCCGCGAGGTCGGGGCGGCACTGATCGTCGACGGCACGCAGTCGATCGGGGCGCTGCCGTTCGATGCCGAACGCATCAGGCCGGACGCCCTCATCTGCGCAGCTTACAAGTGGTTGCTGGGGCCCTACTCGGTCGGCTTCGCCTACTTCGGTCCGCGCTTCGACGGCGGCGTACCGCTCGAGGAGACGTGGATCGGTCGGGAAGGGAGCGAGGACTTCCAGGGGTTGGTGAACTACCGCGAAGAGTACCGCGCCGACGCCTCACGCTTCGACGTCGGCGAGCGCAGCAACTTCGCGCTGATGCCGATGGCGGTCGCCGCCCTCGATCAACTCCTCGCCTGGACGGTCCCGGCCATCCAGGCGTACTGCCGTGAACTCACCCCGGATCTGCTCGAGCGCGCGGAGGCGGCGGGCTTCACCGTCGAGGAAGAGGCGTGGCGCGCATCGCACCTCTTCGGGCTGCGTGCGCCCGAGGGCGTCGAGCTGCGGCGGATTGCGGACGCATTGAAGAAACGCGGCGTTTTCGTATCGCTGCGTGGAAGCTCGATCCGTGTCTCGCCCCACGTCTACAACGATGCGGCGGATGTGGATGCGCTCGCCGAGGTGCTCGAGACGTTCGCCACGGGTGCGGCAAGCGTGCGGATCGGAGACGGACTGTGACGCCGCACGTCGAAGGCGAAGTGGAGGGTGCAGCCACGGGCGGCACCGAGGGCGCACGCATGAATGGGGGCGATCGCCCGGACGCGCCCGGCCGTCTGCTCCAGGGCCTCTTCACCGCCGAGAGGCCGCTGGTCGGTATGGTGCACCTCCTCCCGCTCCCCGGTGCGCCGCGCTGGGGCGGCTCGATGGACGCCGTCGTCGAGCGTGCACTCGCCGATGCGCGCGCCCTGGCCGGTGGCGAGCTCGACGGGATCATCGTCGAGAACTTCCTCGATGCGCCGTTCTACCCGAACCGCGTCCCGCCCGAGACGATCGCCGCACTCGCCGTCGTGGTGCGTGAGGTCGTACAAAGCGTGGACGTTCCCGTCGGCGTCAACGTCCTGCGCAACGACGCGCTTGCCGCGCTGGCCATCGCCACGGCGACGGACGCGAGGCTGGTGCGCGTCAACGTCCACACCGGCGCCATGCTGGCGGACCAGGGCTGGCTCACGGGGGAGGCACACGAGTCGGTGCGGCTCAGGGCAAGGCTCGGCGCGGCGGTCGCGATCGTGGCCGACGTGTTCGTCAAGCACGCCACGCCGCCGGCCGGCGCGGACCCGGCCCTCGTGGCGGGCGACGCCTGGCACCGCGGCCTTGCCGATGGTCTGATCGTCTCCGGCACAGCCACCGGCGCGGCGACGGACGCCGCGCGCATCCGTGCCATCAAGGCGGCCGTCCCCGAGGCACCCGTCTGGATCGGCAGCGGGCTCTCCGCCGAGAACGCCGCGGAGCTCCTCCCCTTGGCCGATGGTGCCATCGTGGGCAGCGCGCTCATGCACGGCGGCAGGGCCGGGCAGGGTGTCGACCCCGAGCGCGTGCGTGAGTTCATGACGGCGGTGCGGCCGCTCCGTTGAGTGCGGCCCGAGTTCTCCCGAACCGCAGGAGCGGCGCCGACGCGGTCAGGCGCGCGGGACGTCCAGGTCCGGCAGGGAGCGCAGCGGCTTAGTGACTCGACGCGTGAGCGTACAGTCGAACCTCACGCCTCCGCGCGATCCAGCCCGCCGGTCCCGTCGAGTCGGTCCATCGCCTGCTCGATCCCCCGTGCGGCCTCGCCTGCCTTCTTCGACACCTCCTCCATCTTCCGGGCCGCGGCCTCCGTCTTGTCCGCGTAGTACTTCCTCGCGAACTCCTTGGCCGACATGCCTCGGGCGTAGATGACGTTTGCCAGTCGGACCAGGGAGAGCGCGCGGATGTAGATCCAGCCGATGTCGAACTCCCACCAGTGGGCCTTGAACTTGGCCGACTTCGGGTCCGCGTGGTGGTTGTTGTGCAACTCCTCGCCCACGATCCACAGGCCCCAGGGGTAGAGGTTCCGACTCTCGTCCTTGGTGGAGAAGTTGCGGTAGCCGAGTGCGTGGCCCGCGCCATTGATGATGTTGCCCATGATCGGCATCCAGATCGCCATGAAGCTCCACACCAGGAGGCCGATGCCGATGCCGAAGAGCAGGATGTCGACGCCGAGCACGATGAGGATGCCGGCGAAGCTGAAGCGGGAGTATACGTTGCGCTCGATCCAGTCGTCGGGGCAGCCACGGCCGTACTTCTCGAGCATCGCCTGGTCCTTCGTCGCCTTGCGATAGAAGAACACGCCTCCCAGCATGATCTCCCAGAACCCTTCGACGGCCGGCGAGTGTGGATCGCCTTCGCGGTCGGAGAACGCGTGATGCTTGCGGTGGACCGCTACCCACTCCCGCGTGACCATCCCGGTCGTCAACCAGAGCCACAACCGCATCGCGTGAGCTACGACCGGGTGGAACACCACGCCCTGATGCGTCATCGAGCGGTGCAGGTAGAGCGTCACACAGATATTCGTGAAGTGGCCCACGAGCAGGACGTAGAGGACAGGCACCCACCAGTTGTGGGCGAGGAAACCGATCTCAGGCACTCTATGCCTCCCTTGGATGTCGCGAGTGTGGCTCGCAGGCGAAGTCGACCGCGGTTCGGGACCGTGGTGATCGCCTATGATGCACCCATATGGCACCTCACGCCAGCACGGCCCGCAAACCATGGGCCTTGAAGTGCACGCTGCAGCGGTCCCCCACACGATCGGTAGACCGGAATGAGCTACCCTCCCTTCCCCTGGCGACTCCGCCCATCGGACTCGGCCTGGGCCAGCGTGCACCTCGTGGATGTAGGTGTTGCGAGGCAGCGCATCCCCAGGGAGTTCCCGATCGTACGCGTATGGCCGGGCAAGACGCTCGGCGGCCTCTTCCTGGTCCACTACGGCCCGGGCTCGGTGCTCGAGTACCGTGAACTCGTGGCGTGTGCGGCGACCGTGTGGCACGGCGGCCGCATTTGCGCCTGGGTCAGCCATGTCTATGTGGACAGCGCCGCCTCGTGCCGCGGGGGCAGGGAAGGGCTGGGGGTTCCCAAGGTCCTGGCCCGTTTCCAGTCACGGACCGGCGAAACGGGCATGAGTGTCGTCACGCGTGACGGCCATCCGCTCTGCACGCTTCGGTTCCGCCGGACCGCTGGACTGTGGCGGCAACGGATCCGCTTCTTTGCCGCACACCTCCACTCCGAGGCGCCGAACCGATCCATCGTCTCGATCCACGGCAACGAACTCGCCGGCCGTCTGCTCCTCGGACGCGCCGACGTCGTGCTCACCCCTGATTCTCCACTCGCCGCGCTCGGTCTTGGCCGCCCGCTTCTTGCCCTCGGGATCGAGGATGCGGAGGCGTTGTTCGGCGGGGCTCCGTTTCTGCCGTTCCACACGCTCCCGGCTCGTGATACCTGATCCGTACCGGACGCGGCTCCACTGTCGTACCGGATGCGAGTGATCGCCCTGAGGCGGTGCGTGGACGAAGCATGATCCTGGAGCGCGATGGCTGGCCCGCGCCCCTCAGTCGACGGGATCCGCCAGAACCCGTGCTGGATCTTGCCCAAATGCCCCTCTGGAGCGAACTTGCACCAGGTTGCTCGGCGCAGGCCCGATGGCACTGCACAAAGGAAGAGCGAACCACTAGGTTGGGCTGATGATGGGTCTGGCCGTCGGCGTGGCGACACCCGCATCGACATCGGCCCGGTCGGCCGAAGCCTTCACCACTGTGGAACAGTGACATGAAACGACGACTGCTCACTACCCGCCGCAGCGTGCCGCTCGACAGGACGGAGGAGTACGACGCGCTCTGGGCGCGGGTGCGCGAGGTCGTCGTGGACGCGGAAGGCCACGCCTGGCGCTTCCGCGCAGCCGAGCGGCAGGACGTTCATATGGAGTTTATCGAGTCGCGCGAACTCGACCGGATCCTCACCCTTCCCGAGGTGCAGGCCGCCCGGTCCTTGCTCGACGAGACATTCGGATCAGCATCAACGGAAGAATGGGAAGAGGCGACGACGCCATGACGGACCGCGAACAGCTCCGCGAACTCCTCCTCGAACGCTCCCTTCGTCGCGGCGATTTCCTGCTCGCGAGCGGGATGCGTTCGACCTACTACATCGATGCACGCCCGACCACGATGAGCGGGCGAGGCCAGCTCCTGATCGGACGCGTGGGCCTGGCGGTCCTCGACCGTGAGGAGTGGGACCCCGCAGTCGTCGGGGGGCTCACCCTCGGCGCGGACCCCGTCGCCTACGCGATCGCCCACGCCGCTGCGCTCGCCGGACGCACGCTCGATGCGTTCACCGTCCGTAAGCAGGCCAAGGAGCACGGCACCGGACGGCGGATCGAGGGGTCGTTCCACACGGGGATGGATGTCGTCGTGGTCGAGGATGTGGTGACGACCGGTGAAAGTGCGCTCCGCGCGATAGCCGCGGTCGAGGAGGAGGGCGGCAACGTCATGGGTGTGCTCGCCGTCGTCGACCGCGAGGAAGGGGGACGGATGCGGATCGAGAGGGCCGGCTACCCACTCGCCGCCCTCTTCACCGCGTCGGAACTACTGGCGGAGGGCTAACAGGAAATCGTCCCTGTGTCGAAGCGGCGGGTCCATCCAGAGGAGCGTCTGGCCTGGGACCACACCCACCGCAAATCACTGGGCCAGCGTTCGGAGATGGGTTCTTACTGAATCCGGCGGATCCGTAAACGCATGCGTGCCCCTGCCCGAGCTCTCTTCTCTCGTCGGGCAGGGGCACGCGTATGTGTAGGTGTAGGGGACCCAGTCGGCGCAAAGGGCTCGGGCGTGGTCGGTATCAGCCTTCCCGTGTGCCCGAAGCCGGTGACTCCGTGCGCTCGGTGGCCGGTCTGGAGACCGGGCGCAGGCGCCGCAACACCGGTGAGAGCTTCACCACCTCGTCACGCACGATCCGCGCACTCTGCTGGGTCGCGGCGAGTGCCTTGAGCGCCGCGGCCTTGACCTCGCCCGTCGTCATCCCCGGGGTGAAGCCGAGTGTTGCGGCCCAGCCCTGTGCCTTCTCGACCCACTTGCGTTCGACCAGTGCGAGTTCGTCGGCCGAGAGGCCTAGACCCATGGCGCCCGCCCGCTCGGCGAGGAACGCGTTGCGGGCCACGGACGCGACGACCTGTGCATATGCGGCGTCGGTCGTCGACTCGAGCCGCGCCGAGGCCTCGGGCTCGAGCGTGAGGAGGTAGTCGCGTAGATCTGCTGTGCGGTATGCACCGTCGGGCCAGGCTGCGAGAGGCAGCGTGTCTCCCGCCTCGCCACGGCGCCACGCCGCTACGGCTTCCACGTCCACTTGGACCTGCCGCGCTTCCCGGTCGGCCCACGCCTCGGCTCGCCCGGCCGCCGCGGCCAGATCCACGAGCCGACCGAGTACGCGCTCGCGGACCTCCTCGAAGGGGACTGGCCGGCGGTCCTCCAGCTTCAGGACGTGGTAGCCGTACTCCGTCTCGACCACATCGCTCACTTGGCCCACATCGAGGGCGGACGCGGCCTCCCAGAACTCCGGCACCCACGTTCCCTCCCGGCCGGGCCGGAGGAGCCCGCCCCGGCGGTCCGCTCCCGGCTCTTCGGAAACTTCACCGGCGACCGCGGCGAAATCCTCTCCGGCCTGGATGCGTTCGAGTGCTGCCTGGGCCTTGCGCCGCGCCTCTGCCCGCTCCTCGTCCGAGCGCCAGCGCTCTGCCAGAATGACGAGGTGCCGGACGTCGAGCTCGTAATCGGGTGCTTCGGCGTAGCGGGCGCGGAGGAGTTCCTCATCCAGCCCCGCCTCGCGGACCGAGACCTCTGCGGCCAGACGCTGGAGAAGGAGCGCCTGCCTCTCCCTCGCGATCCACGGCTCGCCAAGGTGTGCGAGCTCCCCATCGGCCACGATCGAGCCGAATGCCGCGAGATCCGCGAGTCGCTCCGTCTGTGCCACGGAGAGTCCGCCCAGATCGAGCTCGCTGAAGGCGATGTCGCCTACGCGGAGCACCGGTGGCGGCGCATCGGCCGCGCACGCGGCGAGGCCGAGTACGATAGTGGGGACCAGAAGCGCCGCTCGAACCGAGTTGCGGAGGACTCGCCGGAAGGAATGGAGTGCTCTCGGCTCCGGCAACGTACTCGGACGAGCCGGACGTGTCGGGCGAGACATGGATGCAGCGGCCCGGTCCCGAGCGCGGAACGCGGAGCCGTTGGTCCGCGCTCGAGGAGTTTCCGGGGTGAAACGTACGACCATCGGAAGACTTCGACTCCCAGTCACGAACTAGTCGAGCAGGCGGAGCGGCATGACCAGGCAGAGGTAGTCCGGCACCTCGTCGGACCCGGCACCGACCGGCTCGAAGGTCGCGGCACGCTCCGGCGCGCGGAAGGTGAGCCGCACCTCATCGGTCTGCATGTAGCGCAGCACCTCGAGGAGGTAGCTCGCGTTGAAGCCGATATCGATCGCCTCGCCCTCGTATGCCGCTTCCATCTCTTCCTGCGCCTCGCCCAGATCCGGCGTCTCCACCGACAGACGCAGCATGGGGCCCATGAAGGAGAGACGCACGCGGTGCGTCTGCTCGCTCGCCACGACCGCCATGCGGCGCAGCGCCGCGACGAAGGCGGCCTTGTCGACCACGGCGAACTTGTCGTTGTCGCGCGGGATGACCTGCTCGTAGTTCGGGTACGGCCCCTCGATCAGGCGAGTGTAGATCTGCGTGCCGCCGCAGCGGAAGCCGAGATGATTCTCGCTGCGCGCCACCTCGATCTCGTCCTCCGGGCCGTAGAGCCGCTCGACCTGCGAGAGCGCCTTGGGCGGCACGATCAGATCGACCCGCGGCGCACCCGGCGTTTCGACCGGCACACGGATCCGTGCCAGACGGTGGCCGTTCGTCGCGACCATGCGCATGTCGGCATCGCCGAGCTGCCAGAGCACGCCGTTTAGGATCGGACGGCTCTCCTCGGTCGAGACCGCGAACGAGGTCTGGCGGATCAGCATCTGGAGCAGTTCGCCCCGGATCCTCCAGCTCTCGGCGAAGTTGACCGACGGGAAGGTCGGGAACTCGTCCCGCGGCAGACCGTTCAGCTTGAACGATGCACGGCCGCAGGTGAGCTCCAGGCGATCACCCTTCGTCGTGATCCGTGCGGGCTGCTCAGGCAGCTCCCGCGCCAGCTCCTGGAACTTCTTGGCCGGCACCGTCAACGAGCCGCCCTCCTCCACGTCCGCCGGAACCTGGACCGAGACGGCGATGTCCAGATCCGTCCCGCTCATCCGGACGCCGTCCTCGTCGGCCTCGAGCAGAATGTTGGAGAGTACCGGCAGCGTGGTGCGCGTCGGGACGCTCGCCGCCACGGCGGCGAGTCCCTGCTGCAGGTTGTCCCGTGTGATCGTGAATTTCATGGCCCCCTCACGTTGCGATCCCGACGTTTTGCCCAGCCAAGAAGAAACGATGACTCTTTAAATAGATATCTCGTCGTAGTAATAGGGGCTGTGGATCTGTGGGAACCGCAGCCCCCAACCTTCTAAACGACGTCGCTTCAGTACGTTGAAGCACCTGCTTCCCCTGTGGATTCATCGTGGGCAGCAGGTGCGAACTTCTACGCATCCCACAGGATTCTCGCAATAGTGGAAAGCGCCGGAATCATCCACACGGATTCCACAGCGGTTTTCCACTCTACCCCGCGAGCTCCGCACGTATGCCCTCGATTCGCTGGCGAAGCGCCGGATCCGAGGCCATTACCTCCTCGACCTTCCGGATCGAGTGGATCACCGTCGAGTGGTCGCGCCCGCCGAAGACCTTGCCGATGTCGACGAGTGGCAGATCGAGCAACTCGCGGATCAGGTACATCGCGATCTGGCGCGGGACGGTGACCTCCTTGGTGCGACGCTTGGAGGCGAGCGCATCCGCGGTCACGCCCCATTGTTGGGCCACGCGGTCGCGGATGATCTGCGGACTGAGTTCCTGAATCGGGTCGGGCGCCTTGAGCACGCCGCCCAGCGCCTCGCGGGCCAGATCGATCGTGATCTCGCGACGCGTGAGCGATGAGTACGCGAGCAGCTTGATGATCGCGCCTTCCAGCTCACGCACGCTCGAGCGGCAGTTGTGGGCGATGAAGTCGAGGACCTCGTCGGCGAGCGTCAGGTTGTCCTCATCCGCCTTCTTGCGCAGGATCGCGACGCGCGTTTCCAGATCCGGCGGCTTGATGTCGGTCACGAGCCCCCACTCGAAGCGCGACACCAGACGCTCCTCGAGGCCGGGGATCTCCTTCGGCGGGCGGTCGCTCGTGACCACGATCTGGCGCTGCGCATCGTAGAGCGCGTTGAAGGTGTGGAAGAACTCCTCCTGCGTGCGCTCCTTCTCGCCCAGGAACTGAACATCGTCGATCAGGAGCAGGTCGATCTCGCGGTAGCGCCGACGGAAATCCGCCATGCGCCCCTCCTGGATCGAGGCGATCAGATCGTTCGTGAACCGCTCGCTCGAGATGTAGGCCACGCGCCGCCCGGGGTCGCGCCCCAGCGCCGAGTGCCCGATCGCGTGCATGAGGTGCGTCTTGCCCAGACCCACCCCGCCGTAGATGAAAAGCGGGTTGTAGATGCGCGCGGGCGCCTCCGCCACCGCGCGGCACGCTGCGGCCGAGAGCTGGTTGTTCGCGCCGACGACGTAGCGGTCGAAAGTGTAGCGCTCGTTGAGCGGCGTGCCGATCGTTGCGATCGCCGCGGGCTTCGGCGCAGTGGCCATGGGGTCGGGTGGCGGTGCGGCCGGCGGCGTGGCCAGCGTCCGTTCCAGAGGATTGCTTCCCGTCGGCGATGCCGATCGGTGCTCGATCGCCACTTCCAGACGCCGGCCGAAGACACGCTCGGCAAGGTCGGCCAGCATCGTGCCGTATTTGTCCTCGATCCACTCCGCGGCGAACTCGCTGCCCGCGGCCACGACGAGTCGACCCTCCGCGAGGGCGATCGCCTCGGTATGCGCCAGCCAGATGCGGAACGTCTGCTCCGGTAGCAGCGTCCGCGCACGCTCCAGGATTCGAGACCAGGCCTCGGAGGCGGTCAGCTCCATCGCGACCCGTTGAAACGGCAGGAAGTGACAGGCAGTGAAATGCAGCGCGCAAGCTAGAGAAGCGGTGTGGATAAGTCAACCGCGCTTGACCTTGCCCCCGGATGGCGACTATACTTACGAGCTTTTGCTACGAACGCAGAATTCGGATCTCTGGAGAGTATCATGGGCAAGCCGACGTATCGGCCCAGGAACCGCAAGCGGCTGAACAAGCACGGGTTCCGGGCCCGGATGAAGACGCGGGCCGGCCGCGCGGTGCTGAACCGTCGCCGGCGCAAGGGGCGCAGGCAGCTCGCCGTGAAGGTGGGCTCCAAGTAGAGCCTGGCCTGCCCGTGAGCCCGGCTCCACGGGAGGGGAAGGGGGCGGAGCGCCTTCCGCGGGCGCGCCGGATCACACGGAGCCAGGAGATCCGCGGGCTGTTCAAGCGGGGGAAGAGGAGCAGGACGGCCCACCTGGACGTCTTCGACTCCGCTTCCCCCGTGCCGTATCCACGGGTCGGCGTGGTCGTGCCTCGCTACAAGCACCCTGTCGTGGAACGGAATCGACTGAAGCGTCGACTCCGTGAGATCCTGCGGCAGATCGTGCTGCCTCGCCTCTCTTCGTCCGGTCGCCATGTGGATGTGATGGTGAGGGCACGGCGGGAGGCGTACCACGCGGACTTCGCCGAGCTGAGGACGGAACTGGAGCAGTGGCTGGAGCGAAGGTGGCGGCGCGAGTCCTCCTCTTCCTGATCGCCGTGTACCGACGGGTGATCTCCCCGTATCTTCCGCCCTCGTGTCGATTCACGCCGAGTTGCTCGGCGTACGCTGAGGAGGCGGTGCGACGCTACGGTGCCTGGAAGGGGGGGCGGCTCGCGGCGCGGCGTCTGCTGCGCTGTCGTCCGTTCGGCGGGCATGGGTACGACCCTGTTCCGTAGCCGATGTGTCCGGGCGCTTCAGGCGGGTCGGAGCGCTTCTTGAGAACGGCGCATCACAAGGGCGGGGCCGGCGTTCGGCGCCACGGAGCGGTCGCGCTCTGCGCCCCGCGAGAGATTGCGGGGCAGGGGTGGAGCGCGGTTGGGCCGGTCGGGTCCCTTCGCTGTTGGGCAGTGATGAACGCCCCGCCGCCGGCAACGACTGCGGCGGGGCCGGATGTTGATGCTTGGAAGACCGCAGGCGATTGGGACGACGCTCGGGTAGCGAGCTCGACTCGTCCCGCCGCCGGCGCGGTATCCCGATAGACGATAGAGAGTCGGTAATGGAGAGCAGCGGACGGTTCGTCCTGGCGATCATCCTCATGGTCGCCGTGATCGTGGTCACCAACCTGCTGTTTCCGCCCGCGCCGCCGCAGCCGGCGGAGCAGGTCGGGCCGGGTGTCGAAGCGCCGGCGACGGCGCCCGCCACACCGCAGCAGGAGGCAGTGGCCGGTGAGGCGGCAGCCGGCACGGAGGCGCTCGCGGGGATCACGGCCGAGCCGGCCGCACCGGAAAGCGTCGCCGCTGACACGATCATCGTGTCGTCGCCGCTCTACCGCTATGCACTCACGACCCGTGGCGCCGCGCTGATCGGTGCGGAACTGCTGCGCTACGAGTCGTTCACGCGAGATGGTGCGGTCGAACTCCTTCCGCCGGACGTCGCCGCGCTCCTCTCTTACGAACTGCGGCTGGACGGCGGAGTCGTCGACCTGGAGACGCTCGACTTCCAGGTCGAGACGCCGGACACTGTGGCGCTGCAGGAAGGCGACGCCGCGCGTACGATCGAGTTCGTCCACCGGACTCCCCAGGGCGTCGCGATCCACATCGCCTACACCTTCGATCCGGACAACTATCTGATCGACGTCAGTGGCCGTGTGGAAGGTCTGCCTGCCGGCACGACACCGCTCCTGGCCCTCGACCTCGCGCCGACGCTCGCCATCAACGAGGCGAACGCCAAGGAAGACGAACGCTCGCTGGCCTTCGTCGTGCGCAGTACTCGCGACGGAGTGCGTAGCGTGAAGCTCGACGATGTCGATCGCGAGCGGATCGAGGAGGGGCCGCTGCAGTGGGTCGCGCTCCGCAACAAGTACTTCCTCCTTGCGACGATCCGGGCGGAAGATGAGCGGGCCAGCGACTTCGGCGGCTTGATCGCACGAGACATTCCCGGGCAGGAGTACGCCGCGGACCTGACGGCCACGCTCCCGATCGGCCGCGATCAGACCTTCGATTTCAGGATCTACGCCGGACCCCAGGCTTACGAGCGGCTCACCGCGATCGGCTACGATCTCGGCGACGTCAACCCGATCGGCTACAAGATCTTCCGACCGATCATCCGACCGCTCGCACACCTCGTGACCTGGGCGGTGGTCGGATTGCATCGCACCCTCGACATCGGCTACGGCTGGGTGCTGATCCTCTTCGGCGTCCTGGTTCGCCTTGTCCTCTGGCCGCTCAATGCACGGGCCGGCCGGGCACAGATGAAGAACATGGCGCTCCAGCCCCGTATGCAGGAGATCCAGCAGAAGTACAAGGACAACCCGGAGAAACTCCAGCAGGAGATGCTGAGGCTCTACAGGGAGGAGGGGTTCAATCCCTTCGGTGGTTGTCTGCCGATGCTGATCCCGTTCCCGGTGCTGATCACGCTCTTCTTCGTCTTCCAGAACACGATCGAGTTCCGGGGCGTCGAGTTCTTCTGGCTGCCGGACCTCTCACGCCCGGATCCGTACTACATCCTTCCGATCCTGCTGGGCCTCAGCATGTTCGGCATGCAGCGTGTCACGATGAGGGTGGCGCCCGCGAATCAGCAGGCGAAGATGCTGATGTACATCATGCCGGCCTTCATGGTGCTGATCTTCTTCAACCTGGCATCGGGGCTCAACCTCTATTTCGCCGCGCAGAACGTCGCCGCGATCCCGCAACAGCTCCAGCTTGCCAAGGAGCGCCAGCGGCACCAGGAACAGAGGCAACAGGGCAGGAGATAGAGGGCCGCCTTCGGCAGGGGGTCGGCTTCGCGCTGCGGCGCAAAGCCGACCTCTGTGTGTGGGGCGCGGGGATAGCATCTGTGGGCTAGGGCGACCCCTGTAGGTGGAGGCGGCCGGACTGGGGCCGGCAGGAGGTGACGTGTGGTGCCCGCGGGGTTGCCTGCGCTAGCAGTGGGAGGGCCGCCCTGACGGGCGGCGGGAGAGGGTCCTGCCTCAAGCCCCGTGTAATGTTCCAGGCTCCTGCCAGCCCCCGAACCCTAGCGCACGATCTCGAACCCTGAGGACGGGCTCGGGCTGGCTGCGGGCTCCTCAATCGCCGCTTCCACCACCGCCTCTACCCGCGCCGCCGGCGGACCCTCGTGCAGGAGGGAACGGAAATGCTCGAGCGTTTCCGTATCACCTCTGGCGACGACCTCGACCGTGCCGTCGGCAAGGTTGCGAACGGTTCCGCGTAGTCCCAGTGCATCGGCCTGCCGCTTGGCCCACCAGCGAAAGCCCACACCCTGTACCTCGCCGCGAATCCGGTAGCATCGGGTGGTCTCATTCGGCATCGTTTCGCTCCTGCCTCTCGACCGTCGTTTGCGGTCAGAGCCGGTCGGGTCAACTCCAAACGAAAATGTACACGTGGGGGCCCGGCGCTGGTATCGTGTGCGCGTCCCATGAATCGGCAAGCATCACGAGCGTGCCGGGGAAATGGACCGCTCGGGTGCTCTGCAGACTTCACGCCCGGTCGGGCTTCGAATGATTGCGCGATCCTCGAGAACGTGGTTCCTTTCAGTTCGAGGTGCAGGCTGGGAATGCTCGGCATCAGAGCCGAATATGCCCGGAGTCGGGCTCGGGCTCGCGATGGGAAAGTCAGGCTACGGATCGCGCCTGGGAATGTGCTCGCGCGTGGTTGGGTCGCGCGTGTTCGGCTGCATCACCGGGCGCTATCCCTTGGAGACGTGCCCGGCACGGGCGAGTTGGAGGTGGACGTTTTTCGATGCGCCAGTGCGTTGCGGAGTAGGACTGCCTTCCGGGTGTATCGGCTGGAGCTTGCTTTTCGCGGCATCGCGCTCGACGGGAGTTCCGGTTCCGATCAGACTACGACGGATTGGCACGTGCGGTGTCTCGTTGGGTACGGTCCTGCGGGTAACCATGAGCTCCGGCGGTATCGCCGCGTTACTCCAGAACCCCTGTCCACGCCTCTCTATGGTGCGTTTGCGAGTACAGCGTTGCGGGTGCCCAGATGTGTCTGGTCATCCCGTACTGGTCCGCCCACGCGAATGGGATCGCTCTTCAGGTCGTTCGTGAATTGGTGGTGCGGGATGGACGCGAACTGATGGGCGGCTGGATCGCACACGCGAAGCAGGACGGAGAGCGTGTTCCGGCCACGAACGTGCTCCGTCCACACGGTCCCAATGAGGTGATGCGGTGAGGATGGGTGGTGATCGGCTAGGCTGTCAGATGGCGCGGGTACGGCAGATGAGTCTGGGATGGGTGTATGGATTCCGGGCGCCTCCGGGATGCCGATTGTTCGCTCACCCCATAACGTGGCGATCCGGTGCACCCCGGGAACACCGATCAGTGGTTCGCGAACCGGCGTATGGGGGACCATCCACAAGCCCTCGCCTGGTGCCTCGGCAGGTTTTGCCACTCTGCAGGCAGTGCGGGACGACCTCTTCAGTCTAGCCCCCACACGCTGCCCAGCCCAGACTCCAGCGAAGCCACCGGCAGACTCGCCCGACCTCAGCATCTCCGCGCCCCTGCGTGTGCCCTCTGTGTGAGGCTTGTCCACGCTTGTGTGACGCTTGTCCACGCTTCCGACACCAGCCAGACAGGTAACGCGGTGCTCGCTCACCGGTCACCGGTTCAGAGTGGCTCTGTCTTCATGTTTCACGTGAAACAGTCCGGAGTGATCGTAACCTGTTGAGGAAGGCGGCTAGCTCGAAGATGCGAAACTCGGCGAGCTGTCCGGTGTCGTCCCGAGCGGTGGCGGCAAGGCCTTCTCTCGCGACTTGGTCCATGATCATCCCGAGCGCCTCCGGGACGGTGTGGCGGCCGTCGATCGCCCCTCCCCGAGCCGCGGCGATTACCTCGGCCATGGCCCGCACTTGTGCACGCTCGACGATCTGGTCGACGCCGCGCAGATCGACCTCCTGGGCGCCGTACTGTAGCCGATCCTCTGTCCAGGTCTTGATCGACACCGCGCGCCGGCCTCGACTCGGGTCGAGGGAGGGGGGCGCGAGCGGCGAGAGGGTGCCACGCGACACTCTCCAACCGGCGGTCCGTCCGGAGTTCGGTCGCGATCCGTTTCGCCTCGGCCGTGACGTCGGCCGGCTCGTATTCGAAAATTGCGATCACCGTGTCGGCCACGTCGAAGTAGTCGCCGGACCCGCCGACCACCATGATCGTCGAGACACCGAGTTCATCAAGCTGTCGGACCCGGTCGATCAAGGGTGTGATTGGTTCCTGGGCGCGTGCTACGAGGCGTTGCATGCGCGCGTCGCGAATGAGGAAGTTCGTGGCCGAGGTGTCCTCGTCCAGGAGGAGGCAGGTCGCGCCCACTTCGAGCGCCTCGATGATCGCGGCTGCCTGTGACGTCGACCCACTTGCGTTGTTGGTCGAGAACCGCCGGGTGTCCACCCCGCCCGGAAGCCGATCGATGAAGTTGGAAATATCGGTGCCCGCGACCGAACGACCACTCTCCGCCTGTACGGCGACGGCACCGGGAACGGTGACGACCCGCTCGCGGCCGTCGCCGGGAATGTGGTCGTACACTCCTCGTCGAATCGCATCGAGAAGTGTCGATTTCCCGTGGTATCCCCCGCCGACGATCAGCGTGACGCCCCTGGGGATGCCCATCCCGGTCACCGGCCCCGCATTGGGTGCCGTGAGCGTCACGCGGCGCTCGGGTGGCGAGCGGAAGGGTTTGGCGCGGTCTGTGGGGAGGGGGCGTTCGTCGATTCCGGAAACGCGAGGCAGGATGGCACCATCGGCGATGAAGGCGACGAGTCCACGCGGTGCGAGTTGGTCGCGAAGCGCACGCGCATCTTCCACGGTCTCGACATGCTCGCGCAATTGGTCCTCGTCGAGCGCGTCGAAGAACAGCCCCTCGGCTACAGCGGCAGGTACATCTTCGGTGAGCAGTTCTGCGGCTTGATGCCCGAGGATACGCCGGCCGCGTGCCGGCAGTCCCGCGCGAAAGCGAGCCTCCACGGCGCCCGACTCGTCCACGACGACACTCGTTCGTGCAAGGACCTGCTGGCCCGGCGTGAGCACGCTGAGCATCCCACTCTTTCCGGATCCGCGGTCGGCACTGCGCGCTGCCAGAGCGCGGGCGAAGATGCGGTTCAGGTAATCGGCTGTCGCCGTCCGTCGCACGGCTGAAGCCAGTGCCCAGGTGGGGAGGCGTGCCGAAATGGCGGGGATCTCCGCCCGCAGTCGGCTCGGATCGGCGAAGGGGTCGCCCTGAACATGGTCGACGTGGAGCGTGAAGCGCCCGGCACCATACGCCCCTTTGATCTCCTTGTACGCCTTGTATCCCCGCCCGTCGAGTCGCACGAGGTGCGCACGCAGGTCGTCGAGCCCGTTGGGGATTCCACTCGTTCGGTCTGGCATCCGGTGCTCTCGTCATCGTGTTTCACGTGAAACATGCGGGTGCCGGTCCCGGCAAGCCGCAGCACGGATGCAAGGTCGAGGCTGTGCCAGGCCGGGGCAACCGGAGGTCAGATTCGAATGTCTGCAGCGGTCCTGGTTTCCATCATCAGAGAGACGGGACAGGGGCGCATACACATAGAAGTATCTCCGAATCCACCGCGCCGCCGAGACACGGCGGGCCGGTGAGTGGGGTCTCGTATGCACCGCTCTGGCGCCGGCTGGCGGCGTTCCGATGCGGATCAAGGAGGCCCTACCCGGAACCAAACCCGATCGGGGCACGCGGTCGCACCTCCCCACCTCCGCGTCTCTGCGCGACAATGAGCCCAGATCCTACCGGTTCAGGCAGACCAGAGCGCAAAGAAAGTCCATGGTGCACGTCTCATGCGCTTCTGCGTTCGCCTGTGAGCTGGATTGCCGGCAACCGGCGAAGCCGCAATCGATACGGATCGATAGCCACCGGCTGAGGTGGGTCACGGTGACGGCCAGGCAAGGCAAAAACCTGGAATTTTCGGACACCGGCGATCGTATTCGCCGGTGCCCGGGCGGGAACCGCGTTTGACGGTGTGTGTATCCGACCCGGCGCGACGATTCGGCGTCGTCGCTTTCCTTCGGAGAGGAGGAGGGGTATATTGCGATCCCTCCCCTGGAATCCTGGAGACTACCCGGGCCTATGTCGCGCGTCATAGCCATAGCCAATCAGAAGGGCGGAGTCGGAAAGACCACCACGGCGATCAACCTCGGTGCATCGCTGGCGGTGGCCGAACGTCGAACACTGATCATCGACATCGATCCCCAGGGGAACGCCACGAGCGGTCTGGGGCTGAATCGTGCGGAGGTCGACGCCTCGATCTACGACGTTCTGATCGACGGTGTGTCGATCGACGACGTTCGCAAGCGCGAAGTGCATTTCTCGTATCTGGACGTCGTACCCTCGAGTCGTGACCTCGTCGGTGCGGAGGTCGAACTGGTCGGCCGCGAGCGCCGTGAATACATGCTGCGCCGTGCGCTCGAGGCGGTGCGTGACGAGTACGACTTCGTCCTCATCGACTGTCCGCCCTCCCTCGGGCTCCTCACGCTGAACACGCTGACGGCCGCGGATACGGTGCTGATCCCGATCCAGTGCGAGTTCTACGCACTGGAGGGGCTGTCCCAGCTCCTGAACACGGTCCGCCTCGTTCAGCGCAACCTCAACCCCCGCTTGCAGATAGAGGGTGTTCTGCTGACCATGTACGATCAGCGCCTCAATCTGTCGCGCCAGGTGGCGGAGGAGGCGAAGGAGTACTTCGGCAGCCGTGTCTTCCGGACGAACATTCCGCGCAACGTGCGTCTGGCAGAGGCACCCAGCTTCGGCAAGCCGATCGTCGTCTATGACGTGCTGTCGGTGGGAGCGCAGAGCTATCTGTCTCTGGCCCAGGAGCTGATCACGCGTGGCGAGCACGTGGACGACGATCCGACCTCGGAGGAGAGGGGCGAGGATGAGGAGAGTGGAGCGTCAGGGGTCGGGGGCGGAGCCATTTCCGACCTCGCGGACGGCGCCACGATCGAGTCTAAGAATCAGCGGGGTGGGGGCGCAGCCGAAGGTAGCGCCCTGACCGGCGTCGAAGAGGGAGACACCGTTCATCGCAGGGAAGCCGAGGTGCCCGAGTCGACGGATGTGACCTCGGGCGTGCCTGCGCAGTCGTAGTAAGGAGTAGTCTGGACGATGAGCAAACGGGATCGGCTGGGGAAGGGGCTCGGTGCCCTGCTCGGCGAGTATCTGGGCGAGGAGGGAGTACAGGAGAAGGCGGCGGAGGCAGGGCCGATCCCTGTGGCCTCGATCGCGCCCAACCCGTTCCAGCCGCGGCGCGAGTTCTCCGAGGAGGAGCTGGCGGATCTGTCGAACTCGATCCGCGAGAACGGTCTGCTGCAGCCGATCGTGGTCCGGCCCGCGCCTTCCGGAGGCACGACGGCGTGGGAGCTCGTGGCCGGTGAGCGGCGGTGGCGTGCCGTCATGCGCCTGGGGTGGTCCGAAGTGCCTGCACTGGTCAGGCAGCTGGACGACCGGGCCATGCTGGTCCTCGCGCTCGTCGAGAACATCCAGCGCGCACGGCTCTCGGCGCTGGAGGAGGCAGCCGGCTATCAGCAGCTCGCCGACGAGTTCGGCCTCTCCCAGCAGGAGATCGCCCAGGCAGTCGGCAAGGACCGGTCGACCGTGGCCAACACGTTGCGGCTGCTCCAGT
>CALKIP010000026.1 GCA_937995995.1 uncultured bacterium | reverse complement strand
GGCGCTGGCCTCGTTCGGCGATGACGACGGCGTGTACGACCAGGCGGACGCGGCCGGTTTCATCCGACTCTTCGGCCTTCCGGTGCGTGCCGAAGCCGAGCGCCGCGTGCGCACGGCCGCATCCGCACAGCCGCCGGTGCCGGAGTCCGTTCCGCAGGACCCGGCGGCCATGTCGATGGCGCCGACACTCGCCGGGGTATCGGGAGAAGGGTCGTGAGCCGTACCGAAGTCAATGATGACCCGTCCCCGCACACCGCGGGGGCGGGAGGCGGCCACCGCCTCTGGGGCGGCCGGTTCGGCGGTGGGCCGGCCCCGACGCTCGAGGAGTTGAACCGGAGTCTCCCGATCGATCGGCGCCTCTGGCGCGAGGACATCGAGGGGAGCCGCGCCTGGGTACAGGCGCTGGCGGGAGCCGGCATCCTCACCTCCACCGAGGCCAGCGAACTCGACGCCGGTCTGGCGCGGGTGGCCGAGCGCATCGGCGCCGGAGAGGCAGAGGATGCGGACGACGAGGACATTCACACCCTCGTCGAGCGTTTGCTCTACGAAGAGGTCGGCGCACTTGCCGGGAAGCTCCACACCGGTCGTTCCCGCAACGACCAGGTCGCCACCGACACTCGCCTCTGGGCACTTCGTGCGGGCGAGCGGCTGAAGCAGGACCTTCGGGGGCTGCAGGAGGCACTCGTCGCCCAGGCCGAGAGCGGTATCGACCTGTTCGTGCCGGCGTACACGCACCTGAGGCGCGGCCAGCCCGTCCGGGTGGCCCACTGGCTGCTCGCACACTTCTGGGCGATCGAGCGCGATCTCGGCCGCCTGTCCGACGCCCTCGAGCGCACGGCGGTGCTTCCACTCGGATCCGGCGCCATCGCCGGGTCCGGCTTCCCGGTGGACCGGACACAGCTCAAGGAGCGGCTCGGCTTCCGCGAAATATCGCCGAACTCGATCGACGCGATTGGCGACCGCGACTGGGTGTGCGAGCTCGTATTCGTGGCGGCGATGATCGGCGCGCACCTGTCTCGCCTGGCGGAGGACCTGATCGTCTACTCCACGGACGAGTTCGGTTTCCTGAGTCTGCCGGAGTCGATGACCACCGGCTCGAGCCTCATGCCGCAGAAGCGCAACCCGGATGGACTCGAGCTGGCCCGGGGCAAGGCCGCGCGCCTCACGGGCGACGTGGCCGCGGCGCTTGCGCTCCTCAAGGGGCTGCCTTCCGGGTACCAGAAGGACCTCCAGGAGGACAAGGCGCTCCTCTTCGGCGCCTTCGACGCGCTGGCACTGCTCGTCCCCGCGACACGCGACACGGTGGCCGGGCTGCGCTTCCACGAGGAGGCACTCGAGCGCGCCGCCAGTGACCCCGCGCTGATCGCGACCGACCTGGCCGACGACCTCGTTCGTGCCGGCGTGCCCTTCCGTGAGGCGCACGGCGTGATCGGCTCGCTGGTGCGCAAGGCCGAGGAGCTGGGCGTGACGCTCACCGAACTGCCGGAAGAGGTCTGGGCCGAGGCGCACCCGGCGTTCGCTTCCGGTGCCGAGCGGACCCTCGCGGCCGAGCGGTCCATCGAGGCGCGTTCGCTGCCCGGGGGAACGGGCCGCGCCTCGGTGCTCTCACAGATCCGCCAGGCCCGCAGCGCACTCGCCTGAGCAGGCACGTCCCTTGCCGATTCCGATCGGGTGGATCGCACACTCGAGACCGGAACCCAGGAGAGGGACGATGCGCTACGATACCGGGTACGAACGGCGGCCGGGGCGGGGTCGATATTCGCGCACACCGCGCCGGCCCCGCTCTGCCCGCGAGGCGGCTCCCCAGCCGCGATCCCACCTTCCACCTCCTGATCGGAGGCAGCCCTTCGCCTTCGAGGGCGAAGGCTACACCGGGCCAGGCGAGGCCGGGCGTTACGGCCACGCTCCAGTCCCCTACGGACCCGATCACACCTACGACTATCACCTGGGCGACCGGTACGGATACGGCCCCGACTTCGTGCGTGGAGAGGAGCGCATTCGCAAGCGTCGCCTCGACGAGTTCCGCGCGCGACGTCGCCCGCGTCGCTAGGTGTCACGGGGAATGGATATTGCACCGCATGTGACCGGGGTCTCACCTCTGAGAAGCTGCAATCAATGGAGTGTGTTCCGTGAAGAGCCCGTTCGCCTCCAGATCCCTGTCCCAGCCCACCCGGCGAAGGATCGAACTCGCAATCGCCGTGGCACAGGAACGGCTACTCGGTACGCACGTCAAGCATGCACTCGATCTGATCCGCCTGACCGGTGAGCGGGTCCCGTTCGACGACGCACTCGCCATCTACAATCGTCTTCTCCGGCTCACGGAGGATGAGGCCCGCATCATCACCACCCGCGCCCTCGCCACGCTCGGTGAGCACAAGGACCGCGCGAAGTCGTGGCCCGAAAGAATGGCCGAGGCCGACGAGGCGGCCCAGCAGGTCCGGGCGCGGAGCGGCATCCTCAAGAACTTGCGCAGCCGTCTCCGCGGCCGCGTCGATGACGACCTGCGCCACTGGATCGAGCTTTCGGCCGCCAGGACCGAGGTCGCGCTCCTCGAGACCCATGTCGAGAACGCCTTGAACTTCGTCGAGATCGGCGAAGGCGAGCTGCCACACTCGGAGGCCGTGGAACTCTACCTCGAGGCCCTCTCCGTTCGAGAGAGCATCGGTGAGGTGGCGTACTACATCGCATTGACCCGCCTCAGCGAGCGCCTTCTACCGGACGGGCCGAGGTCGCTCGATGCGCCGAAGGAGGAGCCACTCGCGACCGAAGTCGAGTCGCCCGAGTTGCGCGTCGTCGACGGAAAGGGCGACTGAGCGGCCGTAACCCGCAGCCGGGTACGCCCGGCGCATAGCGGCAAGCTGGTGTCACCCGACTCCCGCAACCGGGCTCCTCCCCTTGCTCCGTACTTCTGCACCTGCCCCGTAGTCCAGCGAACCCATACCGAATTCGCCCGAACCGTTTACCCTGGCTCGAGTCCCGTACGCCTACGCTTACGCGTGCCCCTGCCCAGCCGTAGAGCGTCTTGGGGCCGCGAGGAGATGCCTACGCAATAGTGCACGGGGCCTGTGCACGCCTTTGGATCACTGTGGGCCGTGGCAAGCGTAGGCGTACGGGCCCGTGCACATGCGTTGGCGGTGGAAAGAATCTTGCCGACTCCGGTCGGAGTCATGACCCAGCGGGAGTCCGGAGGTTCTCGGAATAGGATTTGCACACATTTGGCGCCTGGCTTGGCGCTGGGTGGAAGGGTTACGGCATCGGCAGTTAGGGCGATGCGTGCGCGCAGACAGCCAAGGGTAAACATGTGATGTGGTTCGGAACGTGCAACGGCGGTCGAGGCGGCGGGCCCGACGTGCAGGTTCACGCGATCGCCGCACCAATGGTCCGGTCGAGCCCGCATGAGAGACGCGGACCTGCAGCAAGGGAGAGCACGATTATGAGACGTACGGTATGGACGGGGTTGGCAGTCGGTGCTGTGATCATGGGTAGTGCCCTGCCGGCTCATGCGCAGGCTTATCGTTGGGACTTCGGCGTCAATGGTGGCTTCTCGTGGTACAGCGAGTCGCTCGACGAGGATGACTTCTTCCTACTGGACGATGCAGGCTTTCTGTTCAGCGACGTGTCCGGTCAGTTCGACGAAGGCTGGCTCGTCGGCGCCCAGTTGACGTACTGGGTACCGAGGATCTTCGGCTGGTCGGAGCGGCTGGGGATCCGGGCGAACTTCGCGTACACGGAGCGTCCGTTCGACGTCGATTTCGATATCGACGACTTCCCGGACGAGGTGTTCGATGTCGGGGAGTTCGAGGCGGTCAGCGATGTCAATCTCTGGAGCGGCACTGGCGACCTGCTGTTCCGATTCAATACGCCGGATCCGACGTTCACTGGCGTGGAGTGGCTGCCGTACCTGGCGCTCGGCGCAGGTGCGAAGTGGGTCAACCCGGCCGGCAGCGGGTCGTTCGGCACGATCATCGACATCGATGACGACTTCATCGACGACCTGATCGACGACGATCTCGATGGCGTGATCTTCGGAGTCGGTGACCAGCTCTTCATCCTGGACGAGGGTGCGAAGTTCATGGGGCTGGTCGGACTGGGGACGGACATTCGCCTCTCGAGGCACTTCGCGTTGCGCGCCGAGATCGGTGACCGGATCTGGGACTCGCCGATCAAGGCGGTCGAGTTCGACGAGGTCGATGGGATCTTCTTCGTGAGGGACGACGAAGACGTGGGCAAGGTGATCCACGAGCTCTACGGCCAGCTCGGGGTGCACTACCTCTTCGGTCTCAGGCCGCGTGAGGAAGTCGCGGTCGTGGCGCCTCCGGCGCCGCCCCCGCCGCCGGCCGAGGAGAGGGTGGCCGTCTGCGTGATCGACCCGGGACTGCCCGGTGGCATCCAGGAAGTCAACGCCATCTACGTCCCGAGCACGGGGGATACGCTCGTGACGATGAACGGCCAGCGCGTCCCCCTCGACCGGGTCGTCGAGCAGCGCGTCGCGGTCGTCGAGGACCAGCGCTGGTTCGTGCGCGGCGAGCCGCTCGAGGTCACCGTGGCCGGTGAGACGGCCGAGTTCGTGACCTATGGCGGCGCCCGCGTGATTTCGCCGAACGACGTGGCCTTCATCGGCACGATCAACGGTCTGCCGATCTATGCTGACGCGGACGAGGTTCGCGACATCCGCGAGGAGATCGAGGATCTGCGTGAAGCGCGGGCCGATGCCGACCTCGAGGATATCCTCGACGCGCGCGACGATCTGCGCGATGAGTTCGACGACATCGAGGTCCTGTACACCCCACTTCAGCCCGTGGGCTGCGTCTTCCAGCCCGTGCGGCGCGTGGAGGAGGTACGCA
>CALKIP010000025.1 GCA_937995995.1 uncultured bacterium | reverse complement strand
CGTCACTCCTCTGCGCTCGAGCGCTCCACACGGTTCCGAAGGACCTCGTCGCTGCCCCCGTGGACTCAGAAATAGAATTGCGCCTGTGCACGAAGCGCATTCTCGGTGCCGATCTCGTCGAACGCCGGGAAGAAGACATCCCAGTTGAGCATGAAGCGGTTGCGGCCGAAGAAGTAGACGTTCACGCCCGGCGTGAGAAGCACGCCGCCATCGCCGCCACGGCCGAGGTCCGGATCGCCGAAGCTCAGCCGCACGAGCGGCTCGATCCCCTCGACTCGGCCGCCCCCGAGTGGGTGGAAGTAGGCGAGCCACCCCTGTGCGGCGAGGAACGTCTCGTCGAGCCCGATGTGGTCGCCGACCGCTCCCTCGGCGACCACGTGCAGTCCAGGTTGGCGGAACGCGCCCCACTCCGCGTCCAGCTCGAAAGCCATGCCGCCCACTTCGTCCTTGCCGCCCAAGCCGTCGTCGATCCGGGCTTCGCGGTAGCTCGCGCCCGCGCCGATCGAGAGCTGCCCGGTCGGCGTGAAAGTCAGCCGTCCCGCGACGGACTTGCCATCGTTCCTGTCACGCTCGTCGGCCCCGCTCCCGTTGAAGACTCCGAGAGCATAGCCCACGCGCTCACCGAGGCCGCCGTGGACCATGACGCCCATCTCGCGCCCCAGGTACAGCAGTTCGTTGAGCAAATCGTACTCCTCGCCCGGAACGATCCGACCATCGAAGTCGGGGAAAATGCGTCGGCCATCCTCGAACGCGCTGCCGAGCAGATCGTCCAGGCCGCGAATCCTCAGCCCCCGCTCGATCGGCAGGATCTGCGTCGAGCTGATCAACTCGATGCGGCTGAACGGTTTCTTGAACTGCCCGAAGCGGACCTGGAAGGCGTCGTCGAAGCCGAAGTTGATCCAGGCGTCCTTGAGGTCCAGGTCGCCCAAGGCGAAATCGGATTCGAGCTTGCCGGTGAGCCAGTCCTCGACCGTGGCCTCCACAGACAGGCGCACGCGCCGCATCTCGAAAGTCGACCAGGCGAGCGGATCGCCGATCTCATCCTCGTCGACGCTTGTGGTGTTGAATTGGGACTGGACCCGGCCCGATAGCTTGAGCTCGATCGGGCCAGCGTCCATGGTCTGCGCCCGAAGCGTGGGCGTGGCCGTGATCGTGGCCAGGAAAGCGAGCGCGGCGGCGCGGATCACTCTGGGCATCGTCGCATCGTACGGACGGAAAAGGTCATTCACTCCGATCACGAAATCGTTTGCACCGATGGCGGCGCTTCGTAACGACTCCATGTGGATGGATACATCGGATCGGTATGCGGACCGTCACCGGTGTGTAACGGTTCGGTATCGACCGTGGCGAACGGCACAGGCGCCAATGGGGTGATGGGCCAGGGCAGCAGAAGGAGGGAGGGCGCGTTCGGTAGCACCCGGAGAGGGCACCGCCTGCCGGAGCGCCCGGACGGTCCGCTCACGCTGTCGCGCGTGCGCTCGCCTTCGGTTCGGGCTGCAGGGCGGCCGGCTGCGCCGCGGGGAGTCGGAAGCGGAAGGTGGTGCCCCGCCCGAGCGCACTCTCGGCGACGACGTCGCCTCCCATGCTCTCGACGAGGTGCTTGACGATGGCGAGGCCGAGCCCTGTGCCGCCTTCCTCACGGGAGCGGGCCGGATCGACGCGGTAGAAGCGCTCGAAGATGCGCGGCAGCGCATCATGCGGGATGCCGGAGCCGGTGTCGGCGACTTCGACCACGACCCAGCGCCCGCCGGCTTCGACGGCGCCGGCTCGACGCGCGGCCCGAAGCCCCGGGTGTGCGCCGGCGGTCGGGGTGGCCGGGTTCGGCAGGGGCATCGACGCCGCCAGCGCCACGCGCACCGTGATACGACCGTTCGGCCGGCTGTAGCGGACCGCGTTTTCGAGCAGGTTGGCCAGGATCTGTCGCACGGCGACGGGGTCGGCGAGGGCTCGTGGCGCGTCGTCGCCGTCTACATCGAAGACGATCTGCTTGGCCGCCGCCTTTTCGCCTACGCTCTTCCACACCTCTCCCGCCACACCGGCCACGTCCAGTTCCTCGAGGTCGGGCCGCCACCCACCGGACTCGAGGCGGGAGAGATCGAGCAGGTCTTCGACGATGCTCTGCAGCCGCTCCGCGTTGCGCTGGATCGTCTCCAGGAACTGCCGGCGCGTCTCTTCGGGCATGGCGTCGTCGCCGAGGAGCGTCTCGGCGTAGCCGCGGATCGAGGTGAGCGGCGTCTTCAGCTCGTGGCTCGCATTGGCCACGAAGTCGCGCCTCACGCTCTCGAGCCGGTGCAGGTCGGTCAGGTCGACCAGGACCGCCACCGCGCCCAGCCCCTCGCCCTCCATGCCGATCGGGCGCGTGACGACCAGGATCCGCCGGCCGTCGAGATTCACCTCCGCGGGGTCGAGGCGCCGGCCGTCGTGAGTGGCGCCGAGCAGGGTCCGCAATTCGGCGTGACGGATCAGTGTGGAGACCGGCTGTCGTTCCAGCCGCTCGGGCAGCGCCAGCATTTCGCGCGCGGTATGGTTCGCCCGTATGAGGCGCCCCTCCGGCCCGATCTGCAGGATCCCCTCGCCGACGCTGTCGATCAGGAAGGCGAGTTCGTCGCGCTCCCGTGTCATCACTTCGGCGGTCCGCTCGTGCTCACGGATCACGCGTGCACACGTCGCGGCCAGGACGTCGACCTCGGCCACGCCCCAGCGGCTCCGCAGCTCTCCGTTCCGTCCGACGGCCCTGCGCAGCGCGAGGACCGGCCGTTGTGCAAAACCGCCGATCCAGAGGCTCACGGGAACGACGAGGAGGAGACAGGCCAGGAACGAGGCGAGGATTGCGTTGCGGAGCGATTCCGCGGCGGCATCGATCCGTTCGGGCGGGAGCGCGTCACGCAGCGTCGCCTCGACCGCCGTGGGACCGACGCTGTAGGCCACCGCCGTCATCAGCACGGCGGCCGAGAGCCCGCACAGCAGGAAGAAGGCGCGAAGTCGCGGGGACTTCTGCATCAGGCCTCTTCGTCGCGTCCCTTGAAGCGGTAACCGAAGCCGCGCACCGTCTCGATCATCTGCCCGGCGCGGCCGAGCTTGCTGCGAAGTCGCTGCACGTGCATGTCCACGGTGCGAGTCTCGATCCGCACGTGAATGTCCCACGCCGCGGTCAGGAGCTGCTGCCGGCTCTGCACCCGGCCGCGCCGCTCCAGGAGCGCCACCAGCAGGCGGTACTCCGTCGGCGTGAGCTGGATGGGCTCTCCATCGACCTGCACGTGCATCGCGTTCAGGTCGACGGTGATCGGCCCTCCACGCAGCATGCGGCTCGAGCCGGCCACCGGCGGCGACTGTGCGCGCCGCAGCACGGCGCCGATACGCAGCACCAGCTCCTGCGGGCTGAACGGCTTGGTGACGTAGTCGTCGGCGCCGAGCTCGAGCCCCTTGATCCGGTCGGCCTCCTCGCGCCGCGCGGTAAGCATGACGATCGGCACGTCGGCCATATCCGACCGGGTGCGGATCTCATCCAGGATATCGAGGCCGGAAAAGCCCGGCAACATGACGTCCAGGACGATCAGGTCGGGCCGTTCCTGGGCGATCGCCTCCAGCGCCTCCGCGCCGCCGCCGGTCGTCCGGACCCGGTAGCCCTCCTTCGTCAGGTGATAGGCGACGAGTGCGGCAATGTCGCGCTCGTCCTCGACGACCAGGATCCGTGCCGGCGTCGTCTTCGCCGCTGCTGTGCTCATGCGTGCCTCCTACGCTGTACGCGACCGGGCGGTGGCCCGGCGCCGCTCTCGTGTGCCGGCACCCTGCGCCCGCACACGTTCAGGATTACGACTCGACCGTCAAGACCGCGTCAAGCACGCGTAACGTTTCGATCACGACACGCGTCCCGGC
>CALKIP010000024.1 GCA_937995995.1 uncultured bacterium | reverse complement strand
ATCAGCATGATCCTGATCACGGGCGGTTGTTGATCGGGCGAAGGTCGTCATACTCTGTGGGACGCGGCGGGGACTCGGTCATCGCCTCGAACCCGAGCGAAGGTCACACGGTCGCAAGCCCTATCATCAGAGATCGATCACCGGCGACGTCGCCTCAATACAGGAGCATGGCATGAATCTCGGCGCATTCTCGGTCAGTCTGGCCGTGAAGGATCTCGACGCTTCGAAAACGTTCTACGAAAAGCTCGGCTTCGAAGTCTTCACCGGCGACGCCTCCCAGAACTGGCTGATCATGAAGAACGGCGATCACGTGATCGGCCTCTTCCAGGGGATGTTCGAGAAGAACATTCTGACCTTCAACCCCGGCTGGGACAGCGATGCCCGGAAACTCGAGGATTTCACCGATGTTCGGGAGCTGCAGCGCCAGCTGAAGGCGAAGGGCGTGGACTTCGTGACCGAGGCCGACGAGAGCACGACGGGGCCCGCGAGCTTCGTGGTCCAGGACCCCGATGGCAACCCGATCCTGTTCGATCAGCACGTCTAAATGCCGGGCAGACGCCCAACGACAAGGAAACCTGACGAGATGCTGAACCGAGAAGCACGGCTCCACTCGGTCACGGGCGGCGTTCGCCTGTGGCTGCGCCTCGAGGGACTCGCCGTCCTCCTTCTGGCGGTCTTCCTCTACGCTCGACTCGACGCTTCGTGGCTGCTCTTCGCGATCCTGTTCCTGGCGCCGGACCTGAGCTTCGCGGCCTACGCCGCCGGGCCACGGATCGGTGCCGGCGTCTACAACGCCCTGCACAGCTACGTCGGCCCTGCGCTCCTCACCCTCGCCCTGCTCCTGGCGGGGCAGTCGCTCGCCGTTCCGTTGATCTGGACAGCGCACGTCGGTGCGGACCGCGCGCTCGGCTACGGGCTCAAGTACCCGACGTCGTTCGGCGACACGCACCTGGGGAGGATCGGTCGAGGCCCGCCGGGATGAACGCCGGCGAGCCTCGCGCCGAGTTCCGACCCATCGATCCCGACCACTCGCTCCCGGCCGATTACTCCCGCTCCAGCACCATCGCGAACCCCATGGCCCCCGCCGCACAGACGGTGATCAGCCCCAGCCCGAGCCCGCGCCGCTTCATCTCGTTCAGCAGCGTGACGGTGAGGCGTCCGCCCGTGGCGCCGAAGGGGTGGCCGATCGCGATGCTTCCGCCCATGACGTTGATGCGGTCCTCGTCGATCAGGCCGACCTTCTCGGAGCGGCCGAGCTCCTCACGGGCGAAGGTGTCGGAATCGAGCGCCTGGAAGTTGGAGAGCACCTGCGCGGCGAAGGCCTCGTGGATCTCCCACAGCTCGATGTCCTTCATCGTGATGCCGGCGCGCTCCAGCGCGATCGGCGCGGCGTAGGCGGGACCCTGCAGCAGCTGCGCACTCGGCGCGAGTGCGGCGTAGGCGTAGCTGCGGATGTAGCCGAGCGGCTCGTAGCCGAGAGCCTTCGCCTTCTCCTCGCTCATGAGGAGGACGGCGGAGGCGCCGTCGGTGAGGGGCGAGGCGTTTCCGGCGGTCACGGTGCCGTACTTCCTGTCGAAGACGGGGCGTAGCGCCGCCAGCTTGTCTAGGCTCGTGTCGGTTCGGATCCCGTTGTCGCGGTCGACGACGTCCCTGTAATCCGGCTCGATGTACGTCGTCACGATCTCGCGCGTGAGCCGCCCGTCCTCGGTGCCCTCGGCGGCACGGCGGTGCGAGCGCAGCGCCCAGCGGTCCTGCTCCTCGCGGCTGATCCCGTTCTCCTTGGCCATCCGCTCGGCGCTCTCGCCCATCGTCTCGCCTGTGGACGGCTCGGCGATCGCGGGCGTCATCGGCACCAGCTCCCGCGGCCGCATCCCGGCGAAGGCACGCACCCGCCCGCCCAGCGTCTTGGCCCGTGAAGCGGCGACCAGGCGGTTGCGCAGCGGTCGCGAGACCAGGATCGGGATGTCGGTCAGCGACTCGGCGCCGCCGGCCACGACCACGTCGGCGTAGCCGCGCGCGATGGTGTCGGCCGCGGCGGTGATCGCCTGGTTCGCCGAAGCACAGGCGCGTGATACGGTGTGGGCGGGCGCGCTCGGCGGGATCCCCGAGCCGAGCTGCACCTCACGGGCGATGTTCGGCGCCGTGACCGCGTGGACGACGGTGCCGTAGACCAGCTCGTCGACCTCGGACGGGTCGAGCTCCGCGCGGTTGAGCACTTCGCGCACCGCGATCGTGCCGAGATCGATCGCCGTCATGTTCCGGAACGCCGTGCCCGCCCGGGCGAACGGCGTCCTGCACCCCTCCACGATCGCCACCCGGCGACCGACCCAGCCGTTGCTCATCGTCTGACCCTCCCGTCCTCGAACAGTGTTCGGCTGCAAGGTCGTATACCCGCCGGCCCCGGCGCAAGCTCCGGTCCCCGATGTTCAGGTTGCGCCGCTGCATGAAGACGTGCCATGATCATCGGCAAGAGAAGGAGGTGAAATGGAGCTACGCCCGGCGGAGCGCGCGGATGTGCGGCCGCTCGCCACACTCTGGACGCAGGCGTTCCCCGATGCGCGTACGGTCGGCGACCGCATGCGCCAGATCGAGGCCGGCCTGCCGTTCGGCGGGATCGAGAGCGCGTGGGTGGCCGAGGACGAGGGCCGGATCCTGGGCGCGTTTCGCGCCTACCGCTTCGAGGAGCACATCGGCGGCGCCGTGCTGCCGATGCTCGGTCTCGCCGCGGTGGCGACGTCGCCCACGGCGCGCCGGCGCGGGGTCGGGCGCGCGCTCTGCCGCCACGCGATGCGCGTCGGTCGCGAGCGTGGCGACATCGTCAGCGTGCTCTACCCGTTCCGGCCGGACTTCTACCGCACACTCGGCTGGGGGCTGGTCGGCGAGATGCACGCGCACCGCTTCGCGCCCGCCGCACTGCCGCTCCACGACGAGGCGGCTGCCGTACGCCCGGCCGACCCGGACGACCGAAACGCCATCGCGAGCTGCTACGCGCGCGTCGCCGAGCGCTCCAACGGCCCGATCGTGCGCGACGCGCGTGCCTGGTCGCACCGACTGGACGTGCCGGGCACGTACCCCTTCGTCTTCGACGACGGCGGAGTTCGTGGGTATGCGATCGTCCGCTTCGGCCGCGGGATCCGGCCCGGCGATGGCAAGCTGCACGTGCTCGAGCTCGTGGCCGAGGACGAGGAGGCGCGTCGGGGACTGTTCGGCTGGCTCGCATCCCAGCGCGACCAGTTCGGCGAGATCCGTTACGATGCGCTCCCGACCGAGCGGCTCGACCTGATCCTGAGCGATCCCCGGCCACCTCGGTTCCGGCCGGCCCGCTCGCTCTGGTACCCCACGGCACGTCGCATCCGCGGCCCGATGCTCCGGGTCCTGGACGTGCCCGCCGCCCTCGAGGCGCGTCCGCACTGGGGCGACGTGCTCGGCATCGGACTCACCCTCGAGATCGAGGTGCTCGACGACGACATCCCCGGGAACCGCGGCCCCTGGGCGCTGTCGGTCGAGGAGCACGGCGCCCGCGTGCACTCCGGGCCGGCGTCCGGATGGGACGCCCGCCTCGTCGTCGACGCCGCGACCTTCGCCCAACTCTACGCCGGCGAGCTCTCGCCGAGCACCGCCGTGCGTCTGGGGCTGGCCCGGGCCGAAGGCGCCGTGGCCGCACTCGACCGGATCTTCCACCTGCGCGAGCCGTTCTGGCTGCTGGACGAGTTTTGAGTCAGGGGCCCGCGAGGCCGGGGTCCACGACGATTCGGCCGGACCCCGGCCGAGCGCCTGTGCCGCACGAACATTCTCAGCAGTAAACCCGCGGGTACCCGTTCACGAACTCGATGCGGTCCGGCCCGTCGGTGCGCAGCACCCGAAAGCCGATCGGCGGGCTGCCCCAGTGGTCGGATTTCGATGCGATCGCCACTCGCTCGAGCCCGGGCGAGGGCGCGCGGTCGTGCTGCGCCCAGTGGCCCGCCTCGCTGCGGAGCGCGAAGCAGTGCGTCGCGTTCCGCGTCAGACGCCCCGACTCCACCAGCTCGGTGACATCGAGCACGAGCCACTCGTCGTCGATGCACTCCACCGGCATGCCCTGCTCGCCGTCGACCCAGTTTCCGAGGGCCGTCGTCTTCCCCTCGCATGCGTCGGGGAGCCGTTCGGCGTAGCGGTAGTGGATGCGCATCCCTTCTGCATGAAGCCAATCGGCAAGCCCGGACGGGGCAGGGAGCGGCTCGTCCGGCGCGGTCGGATCGTGCAGCGCACCGGACCGGGACACCTCTTCCTCACGCCCGACGTCGCCCTCCTCCTCGCCTGTCGTGTCCGACGGCCCGACAGGTTCCGCGACTCCTTCTGCCTCGATGGATCGATCCGACTTCGCCGGCCCCGCGTCCCGGGTATCGGCGACGAAGCCCGCCCACCATGCGTCGAATGCGGCTGTATCCTCCGCCATTGTCCACGCCTCGCCTGGATCATCGCGGTATGCCGCTGAGTCCGTCGCCACTGTCGACACCGGGCCCGGCTCCTCCCGGAGCGGGACCGGCTGCGGCGATTCGCTCGCGCCGGCCGGCCCGAGCACGCTCATGCCCTCGGCGCCCAGCGTCGTGGCGCCGAAGCGGTAGCCCATGCCGCCGGCGACCAGCCCGGCCAGGAAGAGGATGGCGTAGCGTCTGCGCCCCGGCGCCTTGCGTCGGGCGCGCTTTCCCTTCGTCTTCGTGGCGACTGCGCGACGGCCGTTCACGTACATGGAGATCAGCGTCGCCGACATCGAGAAGCTGCCGATGATGAAGGCGGAGATGATCTGATCCCTCTGCCACCAGGCCTGCATGAACGCCCTCCCGTGCTGTCTGTGCAGCATGCGGCGGCGACACGCGCGACACGATCACGAACGCACGCCGTGGAGGGGCGCGCGTCGCCTCTCGGCCTTCTCCTCCGGCAAAGCACGATGCCGGAGCTGCCGTGTCGTGTGCACGTGTGAACGGGAGATTCCGGCCCCGGTCGGGGCGGGAAGGGGAGGCGCTCGGAGCGGCTCTAATGAAACGGGAGGACCGGGTGCACGTCAAGGGCGGCGTCAGCGACGCCGCCCTTGGCTGAGCGGATCAGGGGACTCGGACGCGCGATCCGGCGCGCGAATCGAGCCGCTAGGCGTCGTCGCCCTCGAGTGCCTCTTCCAGGGCGTTCCAGGCGAGGAGCGCGCACCGGACGCGGACGGGGAACTTGCTGACGCCGGCCAGCGCGCGCAGATCGCCGAGCGACTTGTCACGGGCCGCATCGGCGTCGCCGTGCATCATCGCGGTGAAGCGGCGCATCACCTCCCGCGCCTCCTCGACCGGCTTGCCCTTGAGGAGCTGCGTCATCATCGAGACCGACGCCTGTGAGATCGAGCAGCCGTCGCCGACGAACTTCGCCTCCTCGACCATGCCATCGGCGACGCGGAGCTGGAGGCGGATCTCGTCGCCGCACGTCGGGTTCTTCAGGTGCGCCTCGCTGGTGGCGCCCTCGAGCTCGCCCCGGTTCCGGGGCCGCTTGTAGTGATCCAGGATCAACTCCTGGAAGAGCGAGCCGAGTTGTGGGGTCGAGCGATCGATACTCATGTCCAGCGTCTCTATCGGCGAAAGCGGATGTCTGAAACAGTGTCCCGAGCCGGCGCCGCAGCGGGCTCCGACGCGGCGGCGCCCGGCCGGTGGATGTGCGACCACCGGGCTACACGCCGGCGGCGCTTTGCGCCGCGTGTGCGCGGGTCCGGCGGTGCGTCGGTCCATCAAGCGAAGATGCGCCGCGCGGCCTCCAGCCCCTCGGCCAGGCGGTCGAGCTCGTCCGTCGTGTTGTAGACCCAGCACGAGGCGCGCGTCGTGGCCGGCACGCCGAGGCGCTGCATCAGCGGCTGTGTGCAGTGGTGTCCGGCCCGCACCGCGATCCCTTCGGCATCGAGGATCGTGGCGACATCGTGTGGGTGCACGCCCTCGAGAGCGAAGGAGAAGACGGCCGTCCGCTCCTCCGGGTCCTCGGGTCCGAAGAGGCGCAGCCCCTCGACCGCGGAGAGGCGCTCGAGTCCGTAGCGGACCAGCGCCCGTTCGTGGGCGGCGATCGCGTCGTAGCCGAGCGATTCGATGTACTCCGCGGCCGCCGCCATCCCGACGGCGCCGGCGACGTTCGGCGTGCCCGCCTCGAATTTGTGCGGAACGGCCGCCCATGTCGAGTGCTCGAGCTCGACGGTTTCGATCATCTCGCCGCCACCCTGCCAGGGCGGCATCTCCTCGAGCAGCTCGCGCCGCGCCCAGAGTGCGCCGATCCCCATGGGAGCGCCCATCTTGTGGCCGGAAAGGGCGTAGAAGTCACACCCCAGCGCCTGGACGTCGACCTTGTGGTGAGGCGCGCCCTGTGCGCCGTCGACCAGGACCTTCGCGCCGACCGCCTTCGCACGCTCGACGATCTCGCGCACCGGGTTGATCGTGCCGAGGGCGTTCGAGACGTGTCCGACCGCCACGAGCCGCGTGCGCTCGCCGAGCAGCTCGTCGAGCTGGTCGAGCCGGAGTCGGCCCTCGTCGTCGATGTCGACGCGCCGCAACTTCGCGCCCGTGCGCTGCGCGACGAGCTGCCACGGCACCAGGTTCGAGTGGTGCTCGAGCATCGTGACGACGATCTCGTCACCCTCGCGCAGGTTCGCCCAGCCCCACGTCAGCGCGACCAGGTTGATCGCCTCGGTCGTGCCGCGCGTCCAGACGAGTTCGGCGGGCTCGGCCGCGCCGACGAAACGGGCGACCACCTCACGCGCCGCCTCGAAGCTCTCCGTGGCCCGCCGCGACAGCTCGTAGAGCCCACGGTGCACGTTCGCGTTGTCGCGCTCGTAGAAGTCGCGTACCGCGTCCAGCACCGCGTTTGGGCGCTGGGCCGTGGCCGCGCTGTCCAAATAAATCAGCGGGTGCCCGTGCACCCGCTGATCGAGGGCGGGGAAGTGCGCCCGCACCGTGGCCGGCTCCAGAACGTTCTGCACTACTGCCAAAGCGCCCCCTCCAGTCAGACGGCGACCAGGATCTGGCCGTCCTCCACCTTGACCTCGTACGTCTTGACCGGCTTGATCGCGGGGAGCGCCAGCGCGCGCCCGCTCTTCACGTCGAACTTGGCGCCGTGCCAGGTGCACTCGACCGTACAATCCTCCAGCTCACCGGCCGAGAGCGGGAAGTCCCGGTGCGTGCAGTTGTCCTGGATGGCGTAGATCTCGCCGTCGGCGTTCGCCAGGCAGACACGCACGCCGGCCACCTCCACGCCGAGCAGGGTGCCCGGCGGGAGGTCGTCGAGCGCGGCGACCTTCACGTACTCGCCTGCCGCCTGACTCATGCGATGCGCTCCTCGATCGCCTCGCGCAGCTCCTCGACGACGCCGGGCAGCGGCAGCCGCTCCAGCACCTCGCCGAAGAAGCCGAAGATCACGAGCCGCTCGGCCTGCTTGCGCGTGAGCCCGCGGCTCATCAGGTAGAAGAGCTCCTCCTCCTCGAGCTGGCCGACCGTCGCGCCGTGCGAGCAGCGCACGTCGTCCGCCTCGATCTCCAGGTTCGGGAGCGAGATCGCTTCCGCGTCCGGCGAGAGGAGGACGTTGCGGTTCGTCTGGTACGCATCCGTGCGCTGTGCGTTCGGGTGCACCCGGATGATCCCGCGGAAGACCGTCTTCGCCTCATCGTAGAGCGCGCCCTTGTAGAGCAGGTCGCTCGTCGCGTTGGGGACGGTGTGGTCCTGACGCGTGTTGTGGTCGAAGTGCTGGTCCTCCGTCGCGAAGTAGAGGCCGAGCATGTCGCTGCGCGAGCCCGGACCCTCGAGCCGCGCGGCCAGATCGACGCGCGCCACGCTCGCGCCCAGATTCACGACCAGCGAGTCCAGGTTCGAGTCCCGGCCGGCGATCGTGCGCTGCACCGACAGGTGCCGCACGCCCTTCCCCCAGCGCTGCAGCGCCACGTACTGCACGTCCGCGCCGTCACGGGCGAAGACCTCGACCGCGCCACACGAGAGCGACGCCCCGTCCAGATCGGGCGAGCCGAACTCGTCGACGTACGCCACATGGCTGCCCTCGTCGGCGATGATCAGCGTGCGCGGGAAGACCGCAATCCCTGCCTCGTCGATCCAGCGAGCCACGCGGATCGGCTCCTCGATCCGCACGCCGCGCGGGATGTAGAGGAAGACGCCCGCCGTCCACAGCGCCGCGTTCAGCGCGGCGAACTTGCCGGCCGCCGCCGGCACGGCGTCCGTCGCCAGATGCTTCTCGATCAGCTCCGGGTGCTCGCGCGCCGCCGTGGCCAGATCCATGAGCAGGACGCCCTTCTCGGCGAGCGCCTCGTCCAGCTCGATCTGCGCGATCGACGCGCCGACCTGCAGTACGCGGCCCGCCGCGCGCTTGCCCTCGAGCATCGCACGCGCACCCGCAGGAACGTCGGCCGACGCGTCGGGCTCCGCGAGCCGGACGTCGTTCAGCCTGAACCGCGAGATCTCCGTGTAGCGCCACTCTTCCAGCTTCGTCGTCGGCAGATCCAGGTCCTCGTAGACCGACCACGCGTCCAGACGCCGCTGCTTCAGCCACTCGGGCTCGTTCTTCGTACGGGCCACGACCGCGTCCCGGTTGAACGCGGTGGTCAC
>CALKIP010000023.1 GCA_937995995.1 uncultured bacterium | reverse complement strand
TCGGACCGGCCGAGCCAGCTCACGCTGGGCATCTTCACCGCCACCTTCGTCTACTCCCTCATGGTGCTGAGGTCGGTGCGGGAAGAGTCCGAGGTCGGCGGTCCATTCGTACCCGTCATCTCGATCACGGTGGCGTTCCTCCTCGCACTGGTCGCCATCGGCTTCCTCATCTTCTTCATCTCCTATCTGGCCCGTGAGATCCAGGCGACGTCCGTGGTGGAGAGGGTGGTGAAGGGGATCCGGGAGCGGATCGACCACCTCTTCCCGGAAGACATAGGCCACGCCGCCGTGCCCGCGGATGTTCCGGTCCGGATCCCGGACGAACCCCCAGCATGCGTCCGCGCAACCAAGACGGGCTACATCACGGAGGTCGACGAGAAGGCGCTCTTCGAGCACGCGCACGACCGGCTCCTGCTCCGCATGGAGATCGGTGTCGGAGCGTTCGTGGTCCCGGGGATGGCGCTGGCGTCGGTGTGGCCGGCGGACCGGGTGGACTCCGGGACCGGCGCGGCGTTGCGCGACGCTTTCGTCATCGGCCGCGAGCGCACGATCCATCACGACATCGAGCACGGCTTCATCGAGCTGAGCGACATTGCGGTGAGGGCGATGTCCTCGGGGATCAACGACCCGACGACGGCGACGATCTGCATCGACCGCCTGACCGAGGCGCTCGTCGCCCTCGGTCGGCGGGACTTCCCGCCTCCGGTCCGGGTAGGCGACGATGGCCGCGTTTGGATGATCGCGCGGGAGACGGACTTCGCGCGCGTCGTCTCGATCTCGTTCGACCCCATTCGGCACTACGGCCGCGACGACCCCGCCGTACTGCGTCGCTTGCTCGAGTCACTCGGACGCGTCATGAAGTGCGTGCCGGAAGACCGTCATGCGCCGCTCCGTGCCCAGGCGGAGGCGATCCTGCGGCAGGCCGAGAAGAATCTCGACGAGCCACTGGATCTGGAGAAGGTCCGCCGTGCCGGCGCATGGCTGCACCGATTCCCGGGCGACGAGCGCGGCGAGGAGTGGAGTGCTGGGCGGGCCGCGGCGTGACGCCACTTGCCGGGCTCCCGGGCGGCCCGTAATATCCGGCCCCGCAGAATTCGAGGCCGTCGGAGCGAGCCCCGGCTCGGTTACTCGATCCCATGGAGGCAAAATGCGAAACCGGTCGTTCATTGGCTTTGGAGGCACCACGCTCGGGCTGGTCCTGGGCCTGCTGGCACTCCTCCCCACCGCTGCGTTCGCACACACCGGCGTCGGCCCGACGCACGGTCTGCTCCACGGGTTCACGCACCCGCTCTTCGGCTGGGATCACCTCCTCGCCATGTTCGCGGTCGGGCTCTGGGCCGCACAGCGCGGCGACCGCTCGGTCTGGCTCCTGCCCGCCGTCTTCGTCGGCACCATGGTCGTCGGTGGCCTCCTCGGGGTGGTCGGCGTGCCGGTGCCCGGCGTCGAGGCCGGCATCCTGGCATCCGTCCTCGTCCTCGGCGGGCTGATCGCACTCGCGGCGCGCTTCCCGCTCGCCCTCGGCGTCGCCGCGGTGGCGCTCTTCGCGCTCTTCCACGGCCACGCCCACGGCACCGAGATGCCCGCCGCCGTGAGCGGCGTCGCCTACGGCCTCGGCTTCGCCGCGGCGACGGCGCTGCTCCACGCTACCGGCATCCTGGTGGTCCTCGCCGCCCAGGCCACCATCGGCGAGCGTCGCCACACCTGGCTGCGCATCGCCGGCGCATCGATCAGCGCCGCCGGCCTCGCGCTCTGGCTCCTCTGACGCCAGCGGCGCGTCCCACGGCCGGGACCGGATGATGAACCCGACAGGGGGCGAGTGGGTCCAGCCACTCGCCCCCTGTCTCGTTCGGCCTTTACGAGCGCGACCCGGGTTTCAGTCCGCCGCCGCGGCCGTCGGCCCGCCACCGAGCCCCGGCGGCTGGATCTTCATGGCCTGCTTCATCGTCGAGAGCGCGAGCGGATCCCCAGCGCCCATCTCGCGGATCTCCTCGCCCATCGGCTCCGGCTCGCCCAGGTACTCGAATTCACCCTTGCCGTCCGGCGTCGGACCGCTGGCCCACCGGCCTCCCTGGCTGTCGAAGCCCTCGGAGACGTTCCAGAACTGGTAGGCGACTTCGGACTTCTGCAGCATCTCGGGGAACGCACTCGGGACCGGCGTCTCCTCGAGACCATCCGCCTTCAGCTCTTCGATCGCCGCCAGCCACTGGTTCTGGTGCATGGTATCCCGCGCGATCAGGAAGGAGAGCATGTCCCGAACGCCCGGATCCGTCGTCATGTTGTAGAGACGGCAGACCTGCAGCCGTCCCTGCGACTCCGCCGTGAGGTTGTAGCGGAAATCCGCGAGCATGTTGCCGCTCGCGATCGTGTAGCGCGACGTCCACGGATAGCCGACGCTGTCGGTGGGCGAGGCGCCGAGTCCGTTCACGATCACGTGCTGCGGATTCATCCCGCCGAGCACGGCCGCGACCATCGGGTCCTTGGCCGCCTCCTCCTGTGCGTCGACCGGTCCCTTCTCGAGCAGCCGAGCGATCATGGTGGCGAGCATTTCGACGTGTGCGATCTCCTCGGTCCCGATGTCCAGGATCATGTCGCGGTATTTGGCCGGCCCGCGACAGTTCCATCCCTGGAAGAGGTAGCTGACCATCACGCTCATCTCGCCCCACTGGCCGCCCAGCACCTCCTGCAGCTTCTTCGCGTAGACCGGATCGGGCCGCTCCGGCTTGGCGTTGTACTGGAGTTTGTTGCTACGGAAGAACATGCCGTGCCTCCTCTGGGTGGGTGGAATGGTCCGGGATGGACCCGATGCTTCCCGACGGCGAGGACGGAAATTGCATGGAAGGACGCCTCCTCGGTCGGGTGGGAAAGGCGGGGCCGGTGATGCAACCTGGGTACCCGGGGCGTGGGGTGGTGGATCAGAGTCGTGATGAGCTTCGTTGTGGATTGCACGCGTGGCCCGATCTCGCTTGAACCCCTTGCATGGGTGTGGGACCCGTATTCCAACGCCTCCACGTGCTCTGGCCCGACGAAAGACGAAAAGCCGGGCACGGGCACGTGTACGTGTACGCGTACGGATCCGCTGGATTGGGTATGCACCCGGGATGGATAACGCGGAGTGACAGTGCCCGGTATAACCGGCTATGGCACCGTCCGGACTCGCGGATTAAGATGCGCGGCGTGGCTTCCCATTCTCCAGGCACAGGCGGCGCACCTCTGCTCCTCACGCCCAAAGCGTAGGCGGTGCACTCCCATGTAGCGGCATCTAGTGGAGCGAGCGAAGGCCCCGCGGCGCCGAAGGTGCGAGGAGGCTCCGCGAGCGGGAACGTAGCCACGGAGGGGGCGTGCACCGCCGGAGCGCCGCCGACCAGCGAAGAGAGCGCGCATGGCCGGAGCTCCCTCCAAATCAGATCAGGAGGTGAAGATGACCGAAGACCGCAGCACCCGCCGCCCGATCTCGGCCCGAATCCAGGCCTCGCCTGAGGAGGAGGGGGCGGGCGGGTTGTCCGAGAGCGAGCTGCGCGAAGCGTTCTCGCGCTGGGCATCGGGCGTCACCGTCGTCGCGGTGCGGGACGGCGCGACCGTCTACGCCATCACGGCGACGGCGTTCCTCCCCGTCTCGATCGACCCGCCGCTCATCCTGGTCTCGATCAACCCCAACGCGACGGTCCTGCCGTTCCTCCAGGTCGACGACCAATTCGGCGTGAGCATCCTGGCCGAGAACCAGCGCCGCCTTGCCAGCATCTTCTCGGACACCGGCCCACTCGCGCAGATGCACTTTCCCCGAGAGGGCGACCCCGTGCTCCCCGGTGCACTCGCCTCGTTCACCTGCCGCGTCGAGCGCCGACACCTCGAGGGCGACCACACGCTCGTCATCGGCGCGGTCGAGCGCATCGCCATAGGCGGCGATGCGCGCCCACTACTCTATTTTCGGCGGGAGTACGGGGTGCGGGGGTGAGCGGGAGGCACGTCGGGAGATCTGGTGGGGGGCCGAGCCGGTTTTCGTCAACGTCTCGCCTGAGCGCCACCGGCTACCAGGGATCCACCACACGGACCGGGACATCGCTGTACTCGATGAGCGAGCCGGCTCCCAACCGGCCCCTCCGGTTCGACCCCCAGCAGTACAGCGCACCGTCGACCGTCACGCCGCAGCTCGACTCCGCACCGAGGCTGAGAGTTTCGAATCGAAGGCCGCCCGCCACCTCGAGCGGATGATCGCTACAAGGAAACAAGTCGATGTCGCACTGCTGCGCGGCCCGGCCGCCGGCACCGAGATTACCGAACCGATCCAGCCCCCAGCAATGCGCCGTACCGTCGGAAGTGAGGCCGCACGTCGTAACCGTGCCAGCGATCACACGATCGAACTGCTTCGCCGGGGGAAGTTCGGATGGGGTGAAGTAGGCCGGTACGTCCCCGTCGATTTTGTGCCATTTGTTGGCGCCCCAGCAGTGGATGGTGCCTGCAGCGGTCTGGCCACAGGTATGGCTGCTTCCCGTGATCTCCTCGAAGATGTGGTCACCGGAGACGGGGACGGGGACGGCCTGCGTCTCGTTTGATTCGGTTCCCAGATCTCCGTGTGAGCCACTGCCCCAGCAGTATGCCTGGCCGGAGGCAGTGAGTGCGCAGACTCGTGATCCTCCAACCAAGATTTGGGCGAAGCGTTCATCCGTGGCGACCGGGTGCGGCCGGTCTCGACTATGAAGGCCCAGAATGCCATCGCCCAGCTCGCCGGACGCGGCAAAGCCCCAGCAATAGGCAGTGCCTTCGACATCCAGCCCGCACGTTACGTTTGCGCCGGCATCGAGGCGGGAGAACGGACGATCGAAGTCCACCCGAACGGGCTCGTCGACCGATATGGCGGACGGCCGCCCTATGGCCCCGCCATCGCCCCAGCAGTACACCGCGCCCGCAGGTGTGCGGGCGCAGACGTGGAAGGTTCCGATCCCGATCTCGGCGAAACGGTGCTTGCCAGCCACACGGACCGGCGAGTGCACACCCGTCCACGCGCGCCGTGCACCATCGGCCACAGCACCGTAGTAGTCGTCACCCCAGCAGTATGCCTCGCCTTCCACCGTGGTGGCGCAGGTCGTCCCGGAGCCGACCGCGACCGTCGCCCATTCGGTCCGGTACGCGGGCGTGCCATCGATGACCCGGAGCTCGATCGCATCCCGTTTGCCCCGATGTTCGACCGAAACCGTCGCCACGCCGGGCGCGAGTGCCGTGACCGAGCCGTCGCGCCGCACGGCCAGCACGCCGGACGCACTGCTCCGCCACGCCGCCTCCTCGACGGTGTCGAGACCGGAGAGCTGCGAGTGCAGGTAGATCGCCGTCAGGCGGGCCTCCTCGCCGGCTCGAAGGACCACCTTGTGCTCGCCGATCCAGAGATGCGGCTCGGTCTCGTCCGGCGCCGTGGAGGCATCGCACCCAGCGCAGAGAAGGAATGAGGCGGCCAGATAGGGTAGGGCGGAGCGGGTAGGGAGCATGACTCCTGGGTCCGAGCACGGGCTCAATGTGTTCCGCGGCAGCGTCGGTAAGTAACAAGTTAGTGTGAGACTGCAGCCGGATCAATTTTGTTCGTGTGGAGCTTTCCGAGCGGGACCCGCATAAAACGTCGAGGATCTCAGGGAGATGGCTATCAAGCCGCTACCCAGGGGGATGCCACGACCCATTGCAGAACATTCACTGAGGTCAACTGCCGGCCGGAATCGACTCGCAGATCCTCAGGGCCTTCCCGCGCTGCGCAGCAGCGCCGCCACCCGCTGCCGCCAGGCAGCCCACCCGCCGGCGCCAGCCGGCCGATCCCCGCCGCCGCAGGCGGCCGCCCCCCGCGCCGCGAAGCGGCGCCGCTCACCCGCCGTAGGCAATCCGATACACCACCCTATATGC
>CALKIP010000022.1 GCA_937995995.1 uncultured bacterium | reverse complement strand
CCGGCCTCTTCGGCGGCGCCGGGGTCGGCAAGACAGTCATCATTCAGGAGCTGATCCACAACATCGCGATGGAGCACGGCGGCCGCTCCGTCTTCTGCGGCGTGGGCGAGCGGACCCGTGAGGGGAACGACCTCTGGCTCGAGTTCAAGGAGGCCGGGATCCTTCCGAACGTTGCGCTCGTCTACGGCCAGATGAACGAGCCTCCGGGTGCGCGCATGCGCGTCGGCCTCTCGGGGCTGACGATCGCCGAGTACTTCCGCGATGTCGAGAAGCAGGACGTGCTCCTCTTCGTCGACAACATCTTCCGCTTCACGCAGGCGGGCTCCGAGGTGTCGGCGCTGCTGGGCCGCATGCCTTCGGCGGTGGGCTACCAGCCCACACTCGGCACCGAGATGGGTGAGCTGCAGGAGCGGATCACCTCGACGCGTGACGGCTCGATCACCTCGGTGCAGGCGATCTACGTGCCGGCCGACGACCTCACGGACCCGGCGCCGGCCACCGCCTTCGCCCACCTGGATGCGACGACGGTGCTCTCGCGTGCGATCTCGGAGCTCGGGATCTACCCGGCGGTCGATCCGCTCGACTCGTCCTCGCGGATCCTCGATCCGCAGTTCATCGGCGAGCGCCACTACCGCGTCGCCACCGAGGTTCAGCGGATCCTGCAGCGCTACAAGGAGCTGCAGGACATCATCGCGATCCTCGGGATGGACGAGCTCTCCGAGGAGGACAAGGTCATCGTGAACCGTGCGCGCCGCGTCCAGCGCTTCCTCTCGCAGCCGTTCCACGTGGCCGAGCAGTTCACGAACATCCCCGGGAAGTACGTCAAGCTCGAGGACACGATCGAGTCGTTCGAGCGCGTGGTTCAGGGTGAGTTCGATCACCTGCCCGAGCAGGCCTTCTACATGAAGGGCGGTATCGAGGACCTGATCGCGGCGGCCAAGGAAATGGGTGTGGAGGTCTGATGGCGGCCGATCGACTGACCGTCGCGGTGATCAGCCCGGAGCGGGTCGTCTACGAGGGCGAGGCGGACATGGTCGTCGCCCCGGCCTGGGACGGTGAGGTCGGCATCCTGCGCGGCCACGCGCCGTTCATGGTCCTGCTCGGTGAGGGCGACCTGCGGCTGCGGGTCGGAGACCGGGAGGACCGCTTCTGGGTCGGCGGCGGGTTCCTCCAAGTCGTCGACGATGTCGTGACCGTCATGAGCGAGCGTGCCCTGACCGATTGAGCAGGGCGCGGTCGCGGGCTTGCTTCACCAGAGCGATCGCGACGCGCGAGGGCGGCGGAGTGCCCGGTCATGGCCGGGCCTCCGCCGTTTTTCCATCCGTGGAAATCGGAGGGGATACGATGATGCGAACAAGTGTCGGGCTGCTCGTCTGCTTCATGTTGTGTGGCGCGGGGTCCGCCTGGGCACAGGCGTCCGGCGACCCGGCCTGGGATGCACCGATCTTCCTGCCGCCCCAGGCGGGCGACGACATCGGGCTCTACCTGATCGATCCCTCAGGGGGTGACTGGGCGATCGCCGGGATCTGGCGCCAGAGCGGTAACCTGAATCTCGGCGTGCGACTCAGGTTGGCCGATGGTCGCGACGAGACACCGTTCTTCTTCGGTGCGGAGTTCTACGAACCGCTGGCACGCGCGGGCCGATCCTTCCCACTCGACGCATCGTGGGTGCTCGGCGTGGGCGCAACACTCAATGGCGGAACCGCTCTCCGCTTCCCTGTGGGCGTCAGCGTGGGTCGCACGTTCGATGCGGATGGAATCGTGTTCACGCCGTACGCCGTGCCGCGCCTCGGGATCGACCTTGCCGCCGACGATGGCGATACCGATACCGACCTCGGCTTCACCGTCGACCTCGGCGCGGACCTGCACATCGACGATTCGTGGCTGCTACGCTTCGGCGTCGCGCTCGGCGACCACGACGCACTCGGTGTCGGCGTCGCTTACCGGACCGGCCGACGGGCCGTCGTTCGCTGAAGTGCGGGGTGGACGAGCGGTGCGTATCGATCTTCACGTGCATTCCACGGCGTCCGACGGCAGCCTCTCCCCGACGGCGGTGGTCGACGCCGCGCGTTCCGGCGGGCTCGACGTGATCGCCCTGACCGACCATGACACCACGGCCGGCGTCGCCGAGGCGATGGCCGCGGCTGGAGACCGCCCGATCGTCATCCCCGGAATCGAGCTCTCCAGCACCCACGGCGGGGAGGAACTGCACTTCCTGGGGTACTTCGTCGATCCGCGGCATCCGGCGCTCGAGGAGTTCGCCGAACAGGCGCTGCGACGACGCGAGGAGCGGATGAGCGGGATGATCCGACACCTCGCCGAACTCGGCGTGCGAGTCTCGTACGATGCCGTGATCGAATCGGCCGGCACCGGGCCGGTCGGGCGCCCGCACCTCGCCCGGGCACTCCTGCAGGCCGGTCACGTGCGTACCTTCTCCGAAGCCTTCGACCGATACCTCGCCGACGGCGCGCCGGCCTTCCTGCCGACCGAGCTGCTCACGCCTCGCGAGGCGATCGACCTCATTCATGCGGCCGGCGGCGTGGCGGTGTGGGCGCACCCGCCACTCGATGTGCTCGAGCGCGAACTGGATGCCTTCGCCAATTGGGGGCTCGAGGGCATCGAGTGCTACCGGCCGATGAACTCGGCTGCCGATGTTCGCTCCCTCGAGCAGGCCGCGCGTACGCGAGGATTGCTCCTTACCGGAGGCTCCGACTGGCATGGCGTGTGGAGCGGTCCGCTCGGTTCCTTCCACGTGTCGCGGGAGCAGGTCGGTGGCCTCCTCGAGCGCGGCGGCCTTTGAGTGGAGTCGCGTAGAGCCTGCCTCCTTCATCGGCGTATCCGCCCCCGGTGCGCGCACGCATCCTGGCACACGCCGTGCAGGCAATCGTCCCGCTTCCCGAGTGTCCGAAAATGGCGCCGCGACGGGAATTGAGAGAGTTTTTGGGGTAGGGGGTTGACCTCCGAGGGGACACCCACTATC
>CALKIP010000021.1 GCA_937995995.1 uncultured bacterium | reverse complement strand
CCGGTGGTTCGCCGCCGACGTCGCGGACAGGACGCCGGGGCAGCGGCGGGCGCCGCGCGACGCAACGCGGGCGCCGTCGACCTGGCTAACATCGTACGCCGGCGCTAGTCGACGAGCCCGGCGCGCCCATCGCCGGGCGTGCCGATCCAGACCGGCATTCCGAAAACGTGCTGCGCGACCTCCGTCGTGCCGGCCAGCGACGCGCCGCCGCCGGTCAGCACGATCCCCGCCCCGAGCTTGCCATCCTCACCCGCACTCTCGATCTCGCGGGCGACCAGGCCGAGGATCTCGTCCAGTCGCTGCTCGATGATGTGCGCGATCAATTCGCGTGGCACCTGGCGCTCGCTCCCGGGGCCGGGACCCGGGACTTCGACCATCTCGCGAGGGTCGACGAGCTGCGCAGAGGCCACGCCGAAACGCTCCTTCGCGCGCTCGGCCTCGGTGTACGTGATCGACAGACCCTTCGCCAGGTCGTTCGTCACGGTCACACCGCCCCATGGAATCGTCGAGAACTGGCGCATCTTGCCATCGCGGAAGATCGCCAGCTCCGTCGTCGCACCACCCAGGTCGACCAGTGCGACGCCCACATCCTTCTCGTCCTCGACCAGTACCGAGAGCGAGGTGGCGAGCGGCTCGTGGACCAGTGCCTCGATCTGGTAGCCGGCGCGGTTGATCGCCTTTTTCAGATTCTGCGTCGCCGGCGTCGAGCTCGTGATGATGTAGACCTCGGCCTCGAGACGCGTGCCCGCCATCCCGATCGGATCGCGGATCCCGCTCTGGTGATCGACCACGTACTCCTGCGGCAGCACGTGGAGCACCTCGCGGTCCGCCGGGACGACGACCGCGCGCGCCACCTCGTGCACCCGCTTGACGTCGCCCACGGCGATCTCGTCGTGTGAGACGGCCACGACGCCCGTCGACGTCTTGCCGTGTACGTGCTCGCCGGCCACACCCACGAAGGCGCGGTCGAGCGTCACGCCCGCCATCAGCTCCGCCTCCTTGATGGCCTGGCGGACCGACTCGGTCGTCTCCTCGATATCGGTGACCACTTCGCGGCGCATTCCGGCGGTGCGTGCCTGGCCCACGCCGAGCACCTTCATCGTGGGCCGACGCGGCAGGTCGCCTCCGACCTCCACGATGACGGCACACGTCTTGGTGGTTCCGATGTCCAGTCCTGCAAACAGGTTCGGACGCATATCAGCTTTCTGCACTAGGGCTAGAGTGAGACCACGACCTGGTCTCTGAATCGTACGTCGATCCGGCGGACCGCAGACAGCTCCGCTCGGCTCTCGAGCTCCGCCATCGTCGCACGGAGCTGGGCGAGCCGATCCGGATCCAGTTCGCGCGCGAGCAGGACCTCGACACCCGCAGGGTCGCGCAACCAGAGTCGAACGGCGCCGCCCGGCCCGGGGGCAATCTCGGACACCCGCTCCGCGATCCCGGGCGCCAGCCGCCACAGCCGGACGGTGACATCCACCAGGGCGACCGCGAGCGTGTCCGCGACTCGGCCCTCTTCCACCGCCGTCGCGATACCGATCACCGGCAGGTCCAACCCGCCGTCGGTCGGCGCGATCGGCAGCACCCTCGCGGCAGCGTCGACTGCCCGCAGTTCGGGCGTGCGGACCAGGGCCACCGGCTCGACCTCGGCGAGCCGCACCAGGATCGTCGACGGCAGGCGACGTTCGATCTCGACCGCCGCGATCATCGGGTGCGCGAGCAGCGCCTCGCGCCACGGATCCGGGTCGTCGAAGATGCTCGAGACACGGGTGATGCCACTCGCCTCGAGCGCCTCGTGTGGCGCCAGGTAGCGCGTGCCCATCACCTCGACCCGCTCCACGCGAAAGGCGCTCAGGTGACGAAGCAGCCGCGGCGTCTGGCTCAGAAGCACGAGCCCGGCGACGATCGCCACGAGCACCGCGATCCTCTGCACCGATCCTCGCCGACCATCGCCGGTCGTGCGGCCAACACCCGGTGCCAGGCGTCCCTCGGGCACGCCGAGCGCTTCGGGAGCGCCGGATTCAGCGTCGGCACCGAATTCGTCGAGCAGACCCACTCCGGAGTCCATCCCGGCTTGATCGAGTGCTCCACTCTCGCCGGCCGCAGGGGACCCGGCTCCCGCGCCGCCTCGCATGCGTCGCCAGAATGCCCGCACCCTCACGCCTCCCCGCGCAGCCGCTCGAGCACCGCGCGGCCCGTCGCATCGATGTCGCCTGCGCCCATCGTCAGGCACAGATCACCGGGCCGGAGCGCGGAGGCGAGCGCCGCACGCAGCTCCTCCCGGTCCGCCACGTAGTGGACCTCGGCCGCGCCGGCCTCACGAGCCGCATCGGCGACGAGCGCACCCGTCACGCCCGGGATCGGCACCTCCCGCGCCGGGTAGACCTCCGCCACCCAGACCACGTCGGCAGCGGTGAGCACCCGGCCGAACGCGTCGGCGAAGTCCCGCGTCCGGGTATAGAGGTGCGGCTGGAAGACCGCAACCAGCCGTCGCTCCGGGTACGCGCCCCGAGCCGCCTCGAGCGTCGCCGCGACCTCCGTCGGGTGGTGCGCGTAGTCGTCGACGAAGAGGACGCCCGCCGCCTCGCCCACCGATTCGAAGCGCCGTCCCACGCCCCGGAACGTGGCGAGCGCGCGCGCGGCCGCCTCCAGATCGGCGCCGGCGTGCCGCGCCGCGGCGATCGCGGCCAGTGCGTTGCGCACGTTGTGCAGCCCGGGCACGCCGAGCTCCACCGTTACCAGCACCTCACCGTGCTCTTCCACGGTGAACCGGCAACTCCGCCCGAGCGCCTCCACCTTCGTGGCGCGGAGCGCGGCGTCCGGCGCCACGCCGTAGCCGAGCACGCGGTCATTGCCCACATCCTCGAGCAGCCGGCGCGCGCCGGCATCGTCCACGCACGCGGCGATGAGCCCGTCCTCCGGGACCGGCTCGACGAATGTGCGAAACGCCTCCTCCACCGCCTCGAGCGAGCCGTAGATGTCGAGGTGATCCGCCTCCAGCGTCGTGACCACCGCCACATCGGGACGCAGCGTGAGGAACGAGCGATCGTACTCGTCGGCCTCGACCACGAAGAGCCGGTCCGCGCCGGGCCGAAGTCCGCTCCCCCACCCCGGCACCCGCCCGCCCACGAAGCCGGTCGGCTCGAGGCCGGCCTCCTCGAGGATCGCCGTGGCCATCGCCGTCGTGGTCGTCTTGCCGTGCGTCCCGGCGATCGCGACCACGGTGCCTCGGTTGACGAGCGCGCCGAGTGCCTGCGCCCGCTTGAGCACCGGAATCCCGCGCCTCCGCGCCGCCGCCAGCTCCTCGTGATCCTGGGAGACGGCCGCCGTCGTCACCACGGCCACCGCATCCTCGACGTGCCGGGGATCGTGGCCCTGCACGATCTCGGCGCCGCGCCCACGGAGCGCATCGGCTACGGGCCCGGGCCGCAGATCACAGCCCGTCACGCGTCCACCCGAGCGCAGCACCAGTTCGGCGAGTGCGGACATTCCCGCCCCCGAGATCCCCATGAAGTGGACCGGGCCGGTGCGTGCGAGTGCGCGCAGGTCCAGCTCCGCCGGATCGCTTGGAAGCGCACCACTGCCGGTTTCGCGTTCGCTCATGAAAGTCCGCCGTTCCTCATGCCACCAGCGCCAGTAGCCGCAGCGCGATCCGTCGTGCGGCGTTCGGCCGCGCCCGCTCCCTCGCCCGCTCCGCCATCGCGGCCCTGCGCCCTTCCTCGCCGGCCAGCTCCAGGAGCGTCGACCACAGCCGCTCGCTCGTGAGCTCGGATTCGGGAAGGCATACGGCCGCGCCCGCGTCATCCAGTGCACGGGCGTTGTGCACCTGGTGATTCGCCGCCGCCGTGGGCAGCGGCACCAGCAGCGCGGGGATCCCCCACGCCATGAGCTCCGCCGTCGCCATCGCGCCGGCCCGGGAGAGTGCGAAATCCGCCGCGGCGAGCGCCTTCGGCATCTCCTCGATGTAGCCGACGACGCGTACCCAATCCTCCACGCCGAGCGACGCCAGCCGCTCCCGGATCGACGACTCGTGCGCCGGGCCCGTGGCCCACAGCAGCTGCATCCCTTCGGGCGGTCCCTGCAGTCCTCCACCGGCCACGGCCTCGATGGCGCCGGCCAGCGCCTCGTTGATCGCGCGTGCGCCCTGACTTCCGCCGACCACCAGCACCACCACGCCGCGCGTGTCGAGCCCGAAATGGCGCCGGCACTCCGCGCGGTCCAGCGTGGGATCCGGCGGCCGGATCGGATTGCCGAAGGTGAAGACCTCGGTCTGTGGCCCCGGCTTGAGGTACCGCTCCGCCTCGGGGAAGCCCAGGTGCACCTGCCGCGCCCAGCGCGATAGCTGGCGCGTCACCAGCCCGGGGTACGAGTTCTGCTCCTGCAGCGCGACCGGTACGCCCTTGAGCAGCGCCCACACACACGCCGGCCCACTCGCGTAGCCGCCCGTCCCCACCACCAGCCGCGGCTGGAGCCGCCGGAAGAGCCGTGACAACCCCAGCGCGCTCTGCGTCATCGAGGGGATCAGGCGCCAATTGCGCCAGATGTGGTCCCTCCGCAGCGGCTCCAGCGGCAACAGCGTGTGCTCCACCCCTCGCGCCGGCAGCACTCGCGCCTCGATCCCGCGCTGGGCGCCCACGTAGTGCACCTCCAGCTCCGGCCACTCCTCACGCAGCGCCTCCCCGAGCGCCAGCGCGGGGTAGAGGTGCCCACCGGTGCCGCCGCCGGCCAGGATCACCCGCATTACTCCAGCCCCCGCTCTGCGGGTGTGGCGAGTTGCGCGCGGCTCCCCGCTCGAGCGACGCTGATCAGCACCCCCACGGCGGCCAGGCAGACCAGCAGGCTCGAGCGGCCGTACGAGAAGAACGGCAGCGTCACACCCGTGGTCGGGATCAGCGCCATGTTCACCGCCATATGCAGGAACGCCTGGACGACGATCAGGTTCGTGAGCCCCACGGCCAGCAGGGAGCCGAACAGGTCCGGCGCCTGCCGCGCCACCCGATAGCCGATCAACCCGAAGGCGGAAAAGAGTACGACCACCGCAAAGACGCCCAGGAACCCCCACTCCTCGCCCATCATGGCGAAGAGGAAATCGTTGTGCGGCTCCGGCAGGAAGCCGAACTTCTGCTCGCCGCGCCCGAACCCGCGCCCGAATGCGCCGCCGCTCCCCACCGCGATCAGCGCCTGGCGGATCTGGTAGCTGATCCCCGCCGGATCGTGCGAGGGGTCCAGGAACGCCGCGATCCGCTTCATCCGGTACGAGACCGACTCGACCTGGCTCCAGAGCAGCGGCAGGCCGACCAGGCCGAGCACCAGGAAATGCCCGATCCGCGCCCCCGCCGCGAAGAGGACCAGCGCCGCCATGAGCAGCACCACCAGCGCCGCCGACAGGCTCGGCTCCAGGAAGATCAGCGCCTCGACCAGCCCCCAGATGATCAGGAACGGGAGCAGCCCCCGGCTCAGACTCGGTAGCTTCTCCTGCTTCTTCACCGCGAGTGCCGCGGTCCAGACGATGATCACGAACTTCGCGAACTCCGACGGCTGCAGCGTCACCGGGCCCACCACCAGCCAGCGACGTGCTCCGTTGATCTCCGGCGCGATCCCCTCCAGCCCCGGCATGATGACGATCGTGAGCGCGACGCTGATGCCCCGGAGCAGCGGCCAGGAGAGGCGCCCGAGGTGCCGGTAGTCGCGCCGCGCGGCGACGGCGAGCCCGATCAGCCCCACGGCGCCGCCCAGTGCCTGGCGGATCACGAAGTGGTAGTCCGCGAGCCCCAGCGTCTGTGCGTTCACCGCACTCGCGCTGTAGAGCATGACCAGCCCGAACGAGAGGAGCACCAGCGTGATCAGGAGCAGCGCGGGCCCCTCCCAGCCCGTACCGAGCCGGGTCCGTTCGGGCGAGCCCGAAACGTCCTCCCAGGTGGCCGTCGCCACGTACGTCGCGCTACGCGCCACGCTCCCCCTCACCCCGCGCCAGCGCCGTGAAGCGACGCCCGCGCTCCTCGTAGTCCCGGAACATGTCGAAGCTCGAGCACGCCGGAGAGAGCAGGACGATGTCGCCCGGCCGCGCAAGCTCCGCGGCTCGCGCCACCACCGTCTCGAACGGGCCGTCCACCCGCTCGACCGGCACGTGCCCCTTCAAATCCGCCTCCACACGCTCTGCCGCCTCCCCGTAGGCCACCACCACGTGCACGTGCGTCTCCAGTTCCGTGAGCATCTCCGTGTACGGCTCGCCCTTGTGCCGGCCGCCCAGGAGGAGCACCGTCGGCCGCGTCATGCTGCGTAGCGCGACGCGCGTCGACTCGATGTTCGTCGCCTTCGAATCGTTGATCCAGAGCACGCCGTCCCTCTCCGCGACCGGCTCCAGCCGGTGGCGGAGCGCGCCGAAACTGCGTAGCCCCTCACGGATCGCCTCGACCGGAACACCCGCGGCCAGCACCGCGAGCGATGCCGCGAGCGCATTCGCCCGGTTGTGCTCGCCCAGGAGCTTGAGCTCGGAAACGGCGATCAACGGCACCTCGCCCGACTCCGTCCGCAGTACGAGCTCGCCTTCCCGCGACACGTAGCCGCCCTGCTCGCCCGGGGCCGGCTCACTCTGCACCCTGAAGAAGAGCCGTCGTCCCGGCGCATCGCCGGCCAGCTCCCGCACAGCCCTCTGCTCGCCGTTCAGCACCCAGATGCTCTCGGCGCTCGCGTTGTCGAAGAACCGCGCCTTGTCCGCGTAGTAGGCCTCGACCGAGGGGTAGCGGTCCAGATGGTCCGGAGCCAGGTTCGTCACCACCCCGATGCGCGGCGCAAACGTCTCGACACCCGCGAGCTGGAACGAGCTCGCCTCGACCACCACCCACTCCGGCGACGCTGGGCGCCGCGCGACTTCCGAGAGTGCGAGTCCGATATTGCCCGCCGCCGGCGCATCCACCCCGGCCGTCTCGAAGAGGTGCGCCACGAGCGCCGTCGTCGTCGTCTTCCCGTTCGTCCCCGTAACCGCGATCACGGGGCTCTTCAGGTGACGAAACGCGAACTCGAGCTCGGAGACGCTGTGCACCCACGCTACCCGCGGCTCGCCGAGGATCGCCGCCGTCGGCGGAATCCCCGGGCTCACCACGAGCAGGTCGCACGCGGCCAGCCGCTCCACGGAGTGGCCGCCGAGTTCCACCTCCCCACCCGCGCGGCGCACCGCCTCCGCCGCCTCACGCAGTTCGGGCGAGTCGCCCGCATCCGTAGCGTAGACGCTGTCGCCGGCCTCGAGCGCAAGCTCCGCCGCCGCGCGGCCGCTCCGCGCCAGCCCGAGCACACCGACTCTTCGGGTCACCGGATCTTCAACGTGCTGAACGCCAGGAGCGTGAAGAGGACGCCCAGGATCCAGAACCGGATGATCACCTTGCTCTCCACCCAGCCCACCTTCTCGAAGTGGTGGTGGAGCGGTGCCATCCGCAGGATTCTTCGGCCCTCCCCGTACCTGCGGCTCGTGTACTTGAAGTAGCCCACCTGTGCGATCACCGAGAGCGCCTCGAGTACGAAGACACCGCCCACGATCACAAGGAGGAACTCCGCCTTGAGCAGGATCGCCACCGCGCCGATCGCGCCGCCGATCGCGAGCGAGCCCGTGTCGCCCATGAAGACCTCGGCCGGGTGCGCGTTGAACCACAGGAACCCGAGTGCGGCGCCCGTCAGCGCCACGCAGAACACCGCGAGCTCACCCGACCCGGGCAGGTAGAAGAAGCCCAGGTAGTCCGCCGTGTCGATCCGCCCGATCAGGTAGGCGAAGACCGCGAAGGTCGCCGCCGCGATCGCCGAGAGCCCCGCCGCGAGCCCATCCAGCCCATCCGTCAGGTTCACCGCGTTCGAGCTCCCCGAGAGGACCAGCATGATCCACGGCAGGAAGAGCACCTCCCAGATGATTAGATAGTGGTCGGCGAAGAAAGGCAGCCCCGTCCAGTTCGCCGGGAGCGGACTGATCGGCCACTTCCACAGGTAGAAGCCAAGCGCCAGACCGAGCACCCCCTGCCCGATCAACTTGTAGCGCCCCACCAGTCCTTCCGTCCTGCGCCGCACCACCTTCAGGTAGTCGTCCAGGAACCCGATCACGCCCATCCAGATCAGCACGATGAGCGCGATGATCGTGTACGGGTTCGTCAGCTCGGCCCACAGGAACGTGGCCGTCACCGTCGCGATCAGGATCAGCACGCCGCCCATCGTCGGCGTGCCGGCCTTGCCCAGGTGCGTCTCCGGTCCGTTCTGCCGCACCACCTGCCCCACCCGCAGCGTGCGCAGCCACCGGATCACCGCCGGTCCGAGCAGGAACGACAGCACCAGCGCCGTCACCATCGCCCCGGCAGCGCGGAACGTGATGTAGCGGAACAGGTTGAAGAAGATGTGATGCTCTGACAGCGGTGTCAGCAGATGGTAGAGCACCCGTCACTCTCCCCTGGCGGCTGCCGCCGCCTCTCCCCCCGCTCGCGCGCCCTCGTCGCCGCGCGGGGTGGCCATTCGGCCCCAGTCCTTCTCGAAACGCGGAAGAAGTCGCTCCAGCGCGACGCCCCGCGAGCCCTTCAACAACACGATTTCCTTCCCG
>CALKIP010000020.1 GCA_937995995.1 uncultured bacterium | reverse complement strand
GTGCGGCTCGATGATGTTGCCGAGGAGGAAGTTGACCGCGAGATAGCCGGCGGTCGTCACTGCCGCGCCACCAGGGCCGAGCTGGAGGAGTGCGAAGAGGATCGCCGGCACGGCGGCCACGATCGAACCCACGTTCGGCACGAAGTTGAGGAGGAAGGCGATCAGTGCCCAGAAGAGCGGGAAGTCCACACCCGTCAGGGCGAGCCAGATGCCGATCAGGAGCCCGGTCACCAGGCTGATCGCGGTCTTGATCGCGAGGTAGCGCTGGATGTCGCGAACGACGCCGGCCAGGCGACCGAGATCTGCATCCATGCGGCCGATCGCGGCGCGCAGCTTCCGGGGGAAGCCTGCCGCCTCGGCAAGCATGAAGATCATGTAGAGGATGACGACGAAGGTGGCCGAAAGGAGCGCGGCCGCCTCGATCAGGACCCCGCTCACGAAGCTCACGAGCCGCTCGGGGGCGGCGAAGTCCGTATACGGCAATCCTTCTGGAAGGTGGATACCCCGATCCGCGAGAGCGGCCAGTGCGGTCGCCTCGACCTGCTGGAGCCGGCGCACGTAATCCGGCAGCGACGCCCTGATGTCGCTGAGCGAGGCCGCGCCGATCCAGCCGAGGCCTCCGACCACGACGGATGTGAGGAGCAGGACCAGAAGGACCGCCACCGGCGCGGGCACACGCAGCCGTCGCAGACCGTTCAACACGGGGATGTTGATGATCGTGAGGAACAGCGCCAGCATCAGCGGCACGACGAATGGAGCCGCGGCGCGCATCCCCGCCAGGACGACGACGACACATGCGGTGGCAAACAGCGCCTGCGAGCCGGCAGACCGGGTGGATCGTGGATTCGGGGTCAAAGCGTCATCCTCGGCATTCGCTTGCTTCTTCGACAGAATCTGGTACACCGTGGCGTTCCCTTCCGATTCCGGTGCCGGCCGTTCCGGATCGGACTCGAATCGGGCCGGGATCGAAGCCGGGGTCGGGTGCCGTGGGCACGAGGCATCCTCGTGCCCACGCGACGCATCACGCCGCCGGAACCATCCGGGCCGCCAGCGCTTGCAGGCGAGCCACGCGCTCCTCGGTCGACGGGTGCGTCGAGAAGAGTCGGCTCACCCCTCCGCCGTGGGCCGCGAGAGGGTTCACCTGGGCGAGTGGCGCGGCTGCTGGCGCGACCTGCATCGGGATCTGCCGCGCCGACTGCTCCAGCTTCACGAGCGCTCCGGCCAAAGCAAGTGGCTTGCCAGAAATCTCGGCCCCCACCGCATCCGCCTTGAACTCCCGCTGACGACTGATCGCGAACTGGATCAGCATCGCCGCGATCGGCGCGACGATCGCCATGGCGATCGCTCCGATCGGGTTGCCGCCCTCGTCGTCGCTGTTCAGGCCGCCAAGCATTGCGCCCCACATCACCATGTCACCCAGGAAGGAGATGGCGCCCGCCACCGTGGCCGTGAACGTCTGCAGCAGCATGTCCCGGTTCATGATGTGGGCGAGCTCGTGTGCGATCACGCCCTCCATCTCCTCCGTATTGACCAAACGCATGAGACCGGCAGTCACGCACACCACCGAGTTGTCGGGATTGCGTCCCGTGGCGAACGCGTTGGGCTGCGCGTGTGGCGCGATGGCGACCGTGGGCATCGGCAGTCCGGCACGCCGACGCAGCCGATCGACCATGGCGTACAGCTCGGGCGCCTCACGCTCCGTCACCACCTGCGCACGGTACATCCGGAGCACCATCTTCGATGACCCATAGTACATGGCGAAGTTCATCATGCCCGCCATGAGCAGCGCGAAGGTCATCCCGACCTGGCCGCCGATCGCGCCCCCCAGCGCCACGAAGAGCGCCGTGAGGCCGGCCATGAGAACGAATACCTTGACGTTGTTCATCCCATCACTCCACGAATCCCGATACAGAAAAGGCGACACCATCGCGCGCCCGGACCCGATTTTCAAGGCCCATCACGTGCGAAGGTCTCGCCTGTCCACAGAGAACCCGACCGGACCGTGCGCCCCTTGGACGCAGTATTGACGACCCGGCCGCGCGGATTGTCTCTTCCGCGTGGCTACTCCCCTTCCGTACTGCCCGGAATCTAGCGGGTCCCCTCCCGCTCCTCAACCCCTCGCCTCCTCCTCAACCCATCGCCTCCTCCCCTGCCCCATCCCGGAGCCACTGCACCGCCCCGAACCAGGAACCACACCCCGCAGCCAGCTCTCCCCTCTCCCCTCTCCCCTCTCCTCTATCCCTTATCCTCTGCCTCTCTCGTCACCCTCTCGACCATGACCGACACCGTCATCGGGCCGAGAGCGCCGGGCACCGGGGCGAGCGCTGCCAGGTGCGTGGCACCGCCGGAGGTATCGATGTCGCCACGGCCACCGGGATTGAAATACCCGACGTCGATGGCGATGGCTCCCTCGGCCAGCCGCTCCGCGCGGATGATGCCGGGCGCCATCGCGGCGGCGACGACGAGCTCGGCGTGTGCGATCCGCTGCTCCAGATCCGGCGCGTCCGGGGAGAGGAGGGGCTGCATCCGGGCGCCACGACGAGCGAGTGCAGTGTGGAGCATTCGGGTGAAGGGCGACGGCTCGGCGACGACGACGCCATCGAGGCCGTCGATTTCGACGCCGTATCGATCCAGCAGCAGGAGCACCGCTTCCACCGTCAGAGGCGGCGGCCCCTCGCCGTCCACCAGGTAGCGCTGGATGCGCTCCCGGGTCATGACATCGAGGTCCAGCTCCGGGGGCACGAGATCGAGGACCGCGTCCTCGTCGACACCGGGCGGAAACGGGAACTCGAGGAAGAGACCGTCGAGTGGCCCTTCTCCCAGCAATTCTTCGACGGCGCTCCGGGCCTCGTCGGTTCCGGCGCCGGCCGGGAGCACCCGGACCCGCGCCTCCACGCCCGCCTCGCGGCACGCCCGCAGCTTCCGGGTGAGGAAGGGTGTCTGGCCGTCGGGCCGCTCGAAGGCCACCAAGGCGAGACGCGGGGGCACGCCGCGCCGCGAGGCGACGCGCCGCGCGCGATCGGCGAGCCCGGGCGCGCGCTCTCGCGCCAGGCGTCGCCCATCGAGGAGGATGGGTCGCCTCCGCTGCTCGTCTCGCCCCACGTCGCTCAACGCACTCGCTCCCCTACTCGACCGCGCCGAAGAAGCGAAGCCCCAGGATGCCCGCAACGATCAGTCCGATGCAAACGAACCGGACGACGGTGGCGGGCTCGCCGAAGAGTGCCACCCCGAGGATCACCGTGCCGATCGTTCCGATCCCGGTCCAGACGGCATAGGCGGTGCCGAGTGGGAGCGTGCGCACTGCCAGGCCGAGGAGCGCCATGCTCAGGATCAGCGCGCCCCCCGTGAAAAGTGTCGGTACCAGGCGAGTGAAGCCCTCCGTGTACTTGAGCCCGACGGCCCAGCCGATTTCGAAAAGTCCTGCAACGAACAGGATGAACCACGCCATCCGCTTTCTCTCTCCGTGATAGGGGGCGCGTGGGCCGGCCGCTGCGCGACCGAGATCGATCGAGATCCGGCAGCACTGTCCCGTGCTGCGTTTCACCAGCCCGCATGCGACAGCGCGACATGCTCGCGCGACTCCTCGAGCCGGATCCGGAGGCACGTTACCTGACCGATCTCACCCGCAGACCCCTCGCTCCCTTGTGGTGTAGCAGCAGCAGGTGGAACTTACCTGCATGGATGTACGGTCGCGACCCGAGATGAGATACCGAAGCACAACCCGGCTCTTCCGCCGCGCGGGCGCGGCGCTCGCTGCGTTGTGGCTCGCCGTGGGCCCCGCGCTCTTGCCGGCGCCGAGCATGGGCGTCTCGGTCCACTGGGCCATGGAGTCGGCGCCCGCCGGCACCAGCGCTTCGGTGGCGTGCCTGGACTTCGACTCGCCATCGAATGCCGGCCGCACGGACGTACGCATCCAGCCGACCGCACCGACCTTCCTCCTGGCCGAGCCGCCCGGCTCGCGCCTGCTGACGGTAGCGGACCCATCACGAGGGCCGCATCCGGGCGCGGCCTGGCGCATCGATGGGCTCGCCATCGACTGGCACTGCACGACCGCGGCTGCCGAGGCCCGGATCCGTGCCATCGACCAGAACTCTCTCTCCTACCTCGCCGATCACGCGGCGATGCGCGCGGGGCTACGTACGGCGCGAAGTACCGCGCCAGCTCCGCCGCTCGGGTAGTCCGCCCCCGTACACGCCGGATGAGCGACGTCGTCTGCGACGGGTTCCGGAAACGGTTCCGGCGCCTGCGACGTCCCATGGAGGCGTGTGTCCCGGGGCACGGTCAACGGAACGATCGAAGACTACCCGAGACGAGAGGACGTACATGTTCAGCATGTTCGTGGCCCTTCAGGAGGGTGCGCCGCTCTGGAAGCAGATCCTGAGCGACATCCCTCATGATGCGCCGGCGATTCTGATCTACACACTGATTGCCGGCTCGGCCTTCTTGATCTGGCGCGCGAACCGGAAGGAATCGTAGGCGCGGGACCACGGGATCGCCAGATCCCCGAGCGAGCGGCCCTGGCTCCATTGTGGAGCCAGGGCCGCCTTCGTTCATCGCGCGTGGCACGGGCGCCAGGGCCAAACGCGCCGCACCTCCCTCGAATCGCTCGCGCCCCTCCGAACGCCCGGGAACCTTTCTGCTGGACGGTCACACCACGGCCTCCGGACAAACCACGCATTTCGCCTCACGCCGCGAGATGCAAAGCATGCGTTGCGTCGATTCCACGGAGCCGACAGATTCCCCGCGTCATTGACACAGAGATCGCGACCCAGGCCCCGTGCTTCATGTTTGCTGTAGATCAGATCATTTTCGTCACCGCCATCCTGCTGTTGATCGGGATCGCTTCCAGCAAGTTTTCATCCCGTATCGGCCTGCCGGTGCTGGTCCTTTTCCTGGTCGTCGGAATGCTGGCGGGATCGGAGGGGATCGGTGGGATCGACTTCGAGAACATCCCACTGGCCCACGGGATTGGTACCGTGGCGCTCGCCATCATCCTGTATGATGGCGTGATGCGGACCTGGGTGCATGCCTTCCGCATTGTGCTGTGTGCAGCAGCCCTCCTCGCCACACTCGGCGTGCTCCTGACCGCGATGATCACGGGCCTGGCGGCGAGCTGGATCGCCGGGCTGACGCTTCTGCACGGCCTGCTCCTCGGCAGCATCGTCGGCTCGACCGATGCGGCCGCGGTCTTCTCCGTGCTGCGTGCCAAGGGGCTCAACCTCAAGGAGCGTCTGGCCGCGTTGCTCGAGGTCGAGAGTGCGTCGAACGACCCGATGGCGATCTTCCTCACGGTCGGCCTGCTCCAGATCCTCCTCGGGGAGATGGAGCTCGGCTTCGGCCTGTTCAGGCTCTTCCTGCTCCAGATGAGCATCGGCGCCCTGGTCGGCGTCGTCATGGGCAAGGCCACCGTCTGGGTCGTCAATCGCGTCGACCTGGACGCGGCGGGCCTCTACCCGGTCCTCACGGCCGCGGCCGGCCTGCTGGCGTTCGGCCTCGCCGCCGTCATCGGCGGCAGTGGATTCCTCGCGGTCTACCTCGCGGGGATCGTCATCGGCAACAGCCGAATCGTCTTCCAGCGCGGGATCCTGCACTTCCACGACGGCGCGGCGTGGCTGAGCCAGATCGCGATGTTCGTCCTGCTCGGGCTGCTGGCGTTCCCGAGCCGACTGGCCGGGGTCGCGACCGAGGGTCTCCTGATCGCGGGCGTGCTGATCTTCATTGCCCGCCCCGTCGCGGTCGGCCTGATGCTGCCATGGTTCGGCTTCAACGTGCGTGAGGTGGCCCTCGTCTCCTGGGTCGGGCTCAAGGGCGCCGTGCCGATCGTGCTCGCCACCTTCCCGCTCCTGCTGGGGCTCGAAGGCAGCGACGCACTCTTCGACATCATCTTCTTCGTCGTCCTCGTCTCCGCGGTGCTCCAGGGGTGGAGCCTGCCGCCGGTCGCCCGCATCCTGGGGCTTCAGACCGAACCCAAACCCGAGCCGCCGATCAGCCTGGAGATCACCTCGCTGCGGGATGTGGAGGGCGACATCGTCGCCTACGACGTCACGCCGCAGTCACGGGCCAGCGGCCGTTCGATCCGCGAGCTCGCACTCCCCGACGGCGCCGTGGTCGCCATGGTCGTGCGCGACCAGCAGATCATCCCGCCACGAGGGAGCACACGCATCGAGCCGGGCGACCACGTCTTCCTCGTCCTTCGGCCGGCAGCGCGGCCCCTCGTGGATCAGCTCTTCAGCCACAACGGCGAGACCGTACCCGACCTCCCGCTCCTGGTCGAGTTCCCGCTTCGTGGCGACACGACGGTGTCCGAACTCGAGGAGTTCTACGGCATCCGCCTCGACGCCGAAGCCACACAGACGCTGGACGAACTCCTGCGGGCACGACTCGGCACCACTCCCAGGCCGGACGACACCGTCACGGTCAGTGGCGTCTCCCTCACCGCGAAACAGGTGGTGGAGGGCCGAGTGGAACAGGTCGGGCTCACACTCTCCACGCTGGAACCGGATGACGAGCCCGAGGTCGAAAGCCATCCGGACGCAGTGTGAGTCCGGCGACCGATATCGACCTCCGCCCGACTTCGCAGCGGCAGGCCGGAGCGAGACGGGGACCGGTGGTCGCCGATCTGCGACTCAACGTTTCCGGCCGCTCGCGCATCCTAGGAGGTGAACCCACGACAATGAGTGCGCCGGCACGGCCAGCGCATGGAACCGACTCGAGCGGAGTGTGATGCAACTCATTCGCAGGACCGCAACGTTTCTCTCCCTGGTATCGTGTTTGGCGCTGCTCACATTCGCACTGCCCGGGGCCGCCCGGGCACAGTCGAGCGATGGCGTGGCCGTCCTCGGGCGTGTGGTGTCGGGGGTCGGCGGGGAGGCGCTGGCCGGCGCGAACGTCGTCCTGCGTCGGCCGAGCGACGGATCCGCTCTCGTCACGAGTGCCACGAATGATTCGGGGCGTTTTCTGCTGACGAGGGTCCGCCCCGGCGCGTATGTGCTCGAGGTGTCGTACCTGGGCTACGCGACGCTCACGGAGGATGTCACCATCGCCGAGAGCGGCCCCGTCGATCTCGGCGTGCTGCGCCTCACCCAGGTGGCCATCCTGCTCAACGAGGTGACGGTCGAGACCGAGCGCCCGCAGGCGGTCTTCGCGCCGGACCGCGACATCTACGCCGCGGCGGAGCTGCCCGTCGCGGCGGGGGGTGTGGCGACCGAGCTGCTGAGCGGGATCCCGGAGCTCGACGTCGACATCGACGGCTCGATCTCGCTGCGCGGCAGCACACCGCAGATCTACCTGAACGGCCGCCCCGCCCCGATGGATGGCGAGGCGCTCAACGTATTCCTCGAGCAATTCCCGGCGGACCGCATCGAGCGGATCGAGGTGATCCCCAACCCCTCGGCGCGCTTTTCCGCCGATGGCGCGGGTGGCATCATCAACATCGTGCTGAAGGAAGGCGTCGAGCTCGGGATGTCGGGGAGCGTCTTCGCGAACGTGCACAGTCGCGGCGAGGCCGGCGGAGGTGGCCGCCTGACGTGGCAGAAGGGGCGCTTCACGATCTTCGGCAACGCGTTCCTGCGCCGCTCGGACCGTGACGACTACAGCTACGATCTGCGCCAGAACCTGGTCTCGGAGACGACCAGCTTTCTGGAGCAGGAGTCCTGGACCGACCGCGGCGGGCTCTCGGGGAGCGGTGATCTGACGGCGGAGCTGAAGCTGGGCGAGCGTAGCGTGCTGCGGGCAGAGGGTCGCTTCTCCGACTACGGCTCCGACTCGGATTCCAGGCGCACCACGACGCACATGGACGACGAGCAGCTCTGGACGCAGCGCTACACGCGTGACACGCACTCGGAGTCGACACGCCGTTCGATGGACGTGGCGCTCAGCTTCACACAGGAGTTCTCCGATCCGCGCCACAAACTCGAGGTCGAGCTAGAACTCGAGGGCGGGCGCAACGATCAGGACCAGCGCGTCGAGACCGAGTACGAACTGCTGCCCGACGATGACCGCTTCCTCCCGTCGGCACTGCTCCTCGAGGACGTGGACAATCGGGACCGCGAGACGACCTTCAAGATGGATTATGTCCGGCCGTGGGGTGATGACGGCCAGATCGAGGTCGGCTATCGTGGCAGACTCCAGTCGCGTGAGAACGACCGGTTGCGCGAGACCTTCGAGGATGGCGGCGCACCGGTCGAGTCGACGCTCCGCGGCTTCGAGCACCGCGAGATGTACAACTCCGCGTACCTCACGCTGACACGCAACATCGGCGCGTTCGGCATCCAGATCGGCGGGCGCGCGCAGCGGGCGGACACGCGCTTCGAGCTGCCGTCGGGCGAGACGTACGAGAACGATCATCTCGACTTCTTCCCGAGCGGCAACCTGACGTACGACTTCGGTGAGGGCCGCCGCCTGCGGCTCTCCTACTCCCGGCGAGTGCGACGGCCTTCGCCGTGGCGGCTGAACCCGGTCGACGAGTCGACCGACCCGCTCAACCGCCGGGTCGGCAACCCGGACCTCGAGCCGCAGTATACACACTCGGTCGGGCTCGACATGAGCACCTCGACCTCGTGGGGCACGCTGCGCCTCTCGCCGTACTACCGTCTGGTGACCAACGACTGGGCGCGGATCCAGCGGGTCGACGAGGACGGCGTCTCGACGACGACGTGGGAGAACCTGTCGTCGCAGCAGATGATGGGCGCCTCGGTCACGGCGGCGATCCGTCGCATCGCCGGCTGGGGCGGCTTCGTCAACCTGAGCGTGCGACACGAGGACCGCGACGCGGACAACCTCGGCGCGAACGTCTCCGGCTCCGCGTTCTGGTGGTCGCTGCGCGGCAACCTCTCCGGCCGGATCACCTCCGCCCTCAGCGTCCGCACC
>CALKIP010000019.1 GCA_937995995.1 uncultured bacterium | reverse complement strand
CCTCGTACGGCTCGAGCGTCTCTCCGTTCGGCCCCTTGCGCGTGATGACGCGCGGGCGCGAGACGGCGAACTCGTAGCTCTCCCGGCGCATCGTCTCCATGAGGATGCCCAGGTGCAGCTCGCCGCGGCCGGAGACGGTGAAGGTGTCCGGAGAGTCGGTGTCCTCGACGCGCAGCGCCACGTTCCTCTCGAGCTCGCGCATGAGCCGCTCGCGAAGCTGGCGGCTGGTGACGAACTTCCCCTCGCGACCCGCGAAGGGTGAGGAATTCACGACGAAGTCGACCGAGACGGTCGGCTCCTCCACCGCGATCCCCGCCAGCGGCTCAGGGTGCTCGACGTCCGTGATCGTCGAGCCGATCTCGACGCCCTCGATCCCGGCCAGCGCCACGACGTCGCCGGCGCCGGCCTGCTCGACCTCGGCGCGCTGCAGCCCCTCGAAGGTGTAGAGCTTCGCCACCTTGCCCCTGTGCACCACGGCCTCGGACGGCTCACCGCCGTCGACCTCCGTGCGTGGTTCCAGCAGGGCGACGGCGTCGCCTACACGGACCACGCCGCGCTCGATGCGCCCGATCGCGAGCCGGCCCAGATAGGGCGAGAAGTCGATCGTCGAGACGAGCATCTGGAACGGCGCATCGACGTCGCCGGGGGGCGCGGGTACGGTCTCGAGGATCGCCTCGAAGAGCGGCGACAAGCTGCGGCGCTCGTCATCCAGCTCGCGCATCGCGTAGCCGTCCCGCGCCGCCGAGAAGAGCACCGGCGCATCGAGCTGCGCCTCCGTCGCGTCGAGCTCCAGGAAGGGCGCCAGCACCTCATCGTAGACCCGCATCGGCTCCGCATCGCCGCGGTCGATCTTGTTGATCACCACGATCGGCTGCAGCCCGAGCGAGAGCGCCTTGCGCGTCACGAAACGCGTCTGCGGCATCGGACCCTCGGCCGCATCGACCAGGAGGATCACGCCGTCCACCATCCTGAGGATGCGCTCGACCTCGCCGCCGAAGTCCGCGTGACCCGGCGTGTCCACGATGTTGATCTTGTGATCGCCCCAGTGGACCGAGGTGTTCTTCGAGAGGATCGTGATCCCCCGCTCCCGCTCCAGCGGGTTGGAGTCCATGACCCGCTCCTCGACCACCTGGTGCTCCCGGAACGCCCCGGCCTGCCGGAGCATCTGGTCCACCAGCGTGGTCTTGCCGTGGTCGACGTGGGCGATGATGGCAATGTTGCGGATCATAGCGTCACCGCGGCCGGTCGGCCGCTCCCTTCCTTCCGTCGTACAAACAAGATACGGACCCGTGTCCGGGTCCGTCGCAGCCCTTGAATTTAGCGGGATTTGCGCCGCCGTTCAAGGGACCATGGCAGGCAATCGGCGGGATTCTGACCTACCGCGACTCTGGCCTCAAACAGCGGGAACGATTCGGATCGCGATCCGGCGGGTGCGCGGCCCGTCCCACTCGGCCAGGAAGACGCGCTGCCAGGTGCCGAGGAGCACGTCGCCGCCTTCGACGAGGAGGGTGATGCCGGGCCCGAAGAGCGACGTCTTGACGTGCGAGTCGCTGTTGCCTTCGCCGTGGCGGTAGTCGCCCTCGCGGGGAACGAGCCCGCGCATCGCCACGACCATGTCGCGAGCGACGTCGGGGTCCGCCCCCTCGTTCACCGTGAGCCCGCAGGTGGTGTGCACGCTCCAGAGGAAGGCGACGCCGTTCTCCACACCACTCTCCCGCACGCGCTCGCGCACCTCTTCGGTGATGTCCAGGAGCTGCTCCCGCTCATGGGTCCGAATGTGGATGGGCTCGGGCATGATCTCAAATGTGCTCCGGCTCACCGGGGTGGAGCGACTCGCGCTCGAGCTGCACCGTGATGTGCCGGATCCCGAACCGCTCGGCCATACACGCGTGGATCTCCTCGAGTACGCGCTGGTGCTCGCCCGGGTCCGCGACCACGGCGTGGCCACTCATGGCGAAGTAGCCACTGGTGAGGGTCCAGACGTGGAGATCATGGACCTCGTCGACGCCGGAGATTTCATTGATGGCGCTCCGCACCTCGCCCAGGTCGATGTGCGGAGGCACGGACTCGAGAAGCACGTCCACCGACTCTCGGACGAGACGCCAGCTGCTCACCAGGATGAGCAGGCCGACGAAGATGGAGATCAGCGGGTCGGCGTAGGTCCAGCCGGTGCCCAGGATCACCAGAGCGGCCGCAATGGCACCCACGGACCCCAGCAGGTCGCCCAGGACGTGCAGGTACGCGCCGCGAACGTTGAGGCTATGCCCCGCCGAGCGGTGCAGGATGAACGCGGCCGCCACGTTGACGAGCAGGCCACCCACGGCGACGAGAAGCATGAGACCGCCCTCGATCTCGGCCGGTGCCCGGAACCGTCGATATGCTTCGAAGAAGATCAGCCCCGCGAGGACGATCAACGTGGCCCCGTTGATCAGTGCGGCGAGGATCTCCCACCGCAAGTAGCCGTAGGTCTTCTCGGGCGTGGCCGGGCGCTGCGCGAACCAGAGGGCGAAGAGCGAGAGTCCGATGGCTCCGGCGTCGGTCAGCATGTGCCCGGCGTCGGCCATGAGGGCCAGTGAGTTCGAGAGCCACCCGCCTACGAACTCCACGATCATGAAGGTGCTCGTGATGAAGAGCACTATCGTGAGGCCCTTCTTCCCCGCCTCCCGGAAGTCGTGCCGGTGATCGTGGTCGTGATGGTCATGGGCGTGGCCGTGCTGGACTCCGTGGTCCTCGCCGGCCCGTTCGCGACCGTTGGCCGAACCGCCCGCCCCGCCGCGGTAGCTCACGCGGCAGTGCGGTCCATCCCCCATCGGGCATCCATACGCCGCCTGACTACTCATGCGACGTCCCCCGCGTCGGCGACGATGCGATGAAAGGTGCGTCCTCGGGAATCATCCAGAGCCATTCGGCATCGACTTCCAGTGTCCGGGCCGGGAGTCGATACTCCGAGCCCTCTTCGGTTCTGGCCACGAGCACGATCGGCTCGCCGGCGAGGACGGGGGCGACCCTCACGGTGTCCCCACCCGCAACGCCGCCGACGACGACTTCGCGGCCCGGCTCACTCATGGCTTCGAAAGCGATGGAGAGTCTGTGTGCCGTCCGGTTGTCGACCGTCACCCGTGCGAGTGCGGCACGACGCACCTCCCCCTCCTTCGGCACGGCCGGCCCGCGTTCGAATCCTGCGGAGCAACCCGTGGCGGAGATGAAAAGTGTCACGAGAGGCCAGAGAAACCGTACTTTGCGCATCCTGCCCACAATACCTGATCATACGTGCGTCTTGCCGAAGGTACACCGGTGGCGCGGGGTCGGTCCGACTCCACTGAGGTGCAGCCCATGTGCCGGCCCACGGAGCGCAGGACAGACGGTCCACCCAGCCATGCCGGCGCTGCCGTCGCCCGACTTGCCTGCACTCCGACGATCACTCCTCCACCCACACCTCATCTGGTGCGTTCGGCACATCGTGCACGGCAAGCGCCTCGAGCAGTTCGACCACCTCGTCGACGGAACGCAGGAATGAAGTCGCGGCCGTGTCCGGCACGGCCCCGTCGGCGACGAGTACACCGTCTCCGCGACCCCGGAGTGCACTGAACGCGTCCTCGTCCGTCCGGTCGTCACCGATGAATATCACCGGCACCTGCCGCAACTCGGAGAGTTCCAGGGCATCGAGAAGGAATTGCGTCGCCCGGCCCTTGTCCCACTCCACGTTCGGGCGCACCTCGACGACGCGCTTTCCCTCCGTGGCCCGCAACTGCTCGATCCCCGCGCATGCCTCGAGCACGGCCGTGCGGATCCGTTCGGCCTCTGCCTCGGACGTGACGAGTCGGTAGTGCACGCTCAACGTGATCCCCTTGTCCTCGAGGATGACACCCGGCACGTCGAACACGGCTCGGTCCAGCACCGCGATGCAACGCTCGAGGTACGGGCGCGCCGAGACCGCCTCCGCGCTGATGTGCTGAAGCCCCGGCCCCTCGATCTCCAGGCCGTGGTTGCCGGCGTAGTAGAGATCCGCGAGTCCGACGCGCTCGCGCACGTCCTCGAGAGCGCGGCCGCTCACCACCGCCACATCCGTGTCCGGCCGGGCAGCCAGGCGCGCGAGCACCTCGCGCGTTGCGGGAGCAAGCTGCGCATCCTCCGGCCGCGAGGCGATCGGCGCCAGCGTCCCGTCGTAATCCAGCGCGAGCAGCATCCGCCCGGTCCGCCGCCGCGCCAGGCGCCACCCCTCCAGCTTCTCGGTCGCGTGAGGTATCATGGGCGAAAGTCTACGAGGAGCGAGTGAGGGATCGAGCGGGCGACAAGCCGTTCTCCCGAAATCCGAGTCGCGCATGCTGGTGCACCGCAACCACGGATCCCCTTCGAAGCAGAAGAGTAGGATCGAATGATGAGGCCCGCAAACCGGGGAACCTCCGTTGCCCGTGGCCGACGCCACGGTTAACTTGAAAGCACCCAATGCGCTTAAATTTCCTAATTCGTTATCCGGCAATGCGTTCGACCATTTTTGCTTTGACCGCGGCACTCGCGGTGACCGTGACGGCCTGTGGCAACCGCTCGCCCGTGGCGTACGGAGAGGCCAACAGCATCATCGTCGTGGCCCCGGACTCGCTCTGGTCCGCGGTAGGCGACACCGTTCACTCGATCATGGAGCCGCGGTTCTTCACGGTACGCGACGAACGCACCTTCGCCCTCACGCACGTCTCGCCGGCGGACCCGGACTGGGCCCAGCTCCAGGAATGGAAGCAGATCCTGGTGATCGGACGGCAGGACGACCCGTGGATCGCCCCCGTCCTCGCCGGCCGAAGAGAATCGCTGCCGCCGCTTCCGGCGCTGGTCGAGAAGACCGACATCTGGGCCCGTGGCCAGACGGTGACGGCGCTCGTGCTGCCGGATCACGACTTGGCCGGCCAGGTGCTGGAGATCCTGCCACAGCTCCACGAGCACTACGACGAGTGGTTTCGCCGGTACGTCTTGCAGCGGATGTACGTGAGCGGCCTGAACACGGCGCTCCAGGACACGCTGCGAGAAGAGGGCAGCTTCACGCTGCTGCTCCCCAACGTCTACACCTGGTCGCGCGAGGACGAGAAGACGTTCCGCTTCCTCAACGCGAACCGGAACCAGGGCGCGCTGGACCGCTCGATCCTCGTGAGCTGGCGCGAGGGCACCGAAGTGCCGACGGCCGAGGAACTGGTGGCATGGCGCGACGCCATCAGCGAGACCATCTACGAGTGGGGCGTACGGACGGACACCGAGCAGGTTCGCAGCCGTACGCTCGACGGCTTCGCCGAAGGTTCGACCGAGCTCCAGGGCGTGTGGGTCGGCACCGACCCGACCTTCCCAATGGCTGGACCGTTCCTGACGCGTGCCGTCGTCTGCCCGGAACTGGACCGGACCTACCTGCTGGATGCGTGGCTGTACGCGCCCTCGAGGGACAAGTACGAGTACGTGCTCCAGCTCCAGACGATTCTCGACTCCTTCGAGTGTGCGGCGTAGCGGAATGTCTTTCGTCCATCTGCACACGCATAGCGAGTACTCGCTCCTCGACGGCGCGAACCGAATCGGCGATCTGATCCGCCGCACCGCCGACCTCGAGATGCCCGCCCTCGCCCTGACCGACCACGGCACGATGTACGGTGCCTGGAACTTCTACCAGCAGGCGGGCAAGTTCGGCGTCAAGCCGATCCTGGGGATGGAGGCGTACGTCGCGCCGGGCGACCGCCGCGAGAAGTCGACGCCGAAGGGCGCGCGCCCCTACTACCATCTCGTGCTCCTGGCCCGTGACCTGGAGGGCTACCGCAACCTCGTGAAGCTCACCTCCATCGGCTACATGGAGGGCTTCTACCACCGGCCGCGCATCGACCGTGAGGTCCTGCGCGAGCATTCCGAGGGCGTGATCGTGAGCTCGGCGTGCCTGGCCGGCGAGGTGGCGCAGCACCTCCTCGAGAACCGCTGGGACGAGGCGCGAGAAGCCGCCGCGTGGTACGCCGACGTCTTCAAGGATCGCTACTACCTCGAGGTCCAGGCACACGACAGCGAGGGGCAGCATGCGCTGAACGAGGGCATCTTCCGCCTTGCCGACGACCTGGGCCTTCCCGTCGTGGCGACGAACGACGCACATTTCCTGCGCGAGGAAGATCACGACGCGCACGACGTGCTCCTCTGTATCGGCCTCGGCAAGGACCGCGAGGACCCGAACCGGATGCGCTACGACGGCGGGCTCTACTTCAAGTCCGCCGAGGAGATGGCCGAGCGCTTCCCCGACCGCCCCGACGTCCTGGAGAACACGCTCGCGATCGCGGACAGCGTCGACGTCACCTTCGAGAAGCGCTACTACGTCCCTAACTTCCCGCTCCCCGAGGGCATCCCGGACGAGAAGTCGCTCCTGCGGAAGCTGGCCTTCGACCGGGCCAGGGAGCGCTACGGCGATCCCCTCCCACAGGTGATCGAGGAGCGGCTCGAGTACGAGCTGGGCGTGATCAGCAACGAGCGCGCGGACTACGCCGGCTACTTCCTGATCACGCAGGACTTCATCAACTGGGCGAAGGACAACGGCATCCCCGTAGGACCGGGGCGTGGTTCGGCTGCGGGCTCGCTCGTCGCCTACGTCATCGGGATCACCGACGTCGACCCACTCGAGTTCGACCTCCTCTTCGAGCGCTTCCTGAACCCCGACCGCGTGTCGATGCCCGACATCGACATCGACTTCTGCTACGAGCGGCGCGGCGAGGTCATCGAGTACGTGCGCCGCAAGTACGGAAAGGAATCGGTCGGGCAGATCATCACCTTCGGCACGATGAAGTCGCGGGCGGTGATCAAGGACGTGGGCCGCGTGCTGGGCTTCGAGCCGGCCGAGACCGACCGCCTCGCCAAGCTGGTGCCGAACTCGCCCGCCCACTCGCTCTCCGTGGCGGAAGCCGTCGAGCAGATCGCCGAGTTGCGCGACCTGTACAGGAACGACGCACGCGTCCGCGACCTGATCGACTACGCCAAGGTCCTCGAGGGGCTGTCACGGCACGCGAGCGTGCACGCCGCGGGCGTCGTCATCGCGCCGGGGCCGCTGCACCACTACGTCCCCGTCTGCACGCAGTCGACGGGCGGCTCGGGCACGGGCCCGGGCGAAGAGCGCGTGATCGTGACCCAGTGGTACATGTGCGCGCTCGAACAGGC
>CALKIP010000018.1 GCA_937995995.1 uncultured bacterium | reverse complement strand
TCGGAGCGACTGAGCGCCGAGCGCTGGACCGCCTGGTTCGCGAATTCGGCGCCCACGTCAAAGTCCAGTACGAGATCGCCCGCACACGCCTCCACGCGAAGTCATGGATGTTCCGCCGTCGGACCGGATTCAACACCGCGTATGTCGGGTCCTCCAACCTCTCCACCGCAGCCCTACTCGATGGTGTGGAGTGGAACGTCCGCCTATCAGCCGTCTCCACCCCCGCGCTCCTGCACAAGTTCGACGCCACCTTCGAGACATACTGGAATGACCCGTCGTACGTCGACTACCACCCCGATCAGGATGCGGAGCGCCTCGATGCTGCGCTGGCGGCCGCTTCCGGTCGGCAGACCGCAGCATCCTCGCTGAGTCTCTCGGGCCTCGAGGTCCGCCCGTACCCCCACCAGCAGGAGATGCTCGAGCAGCTCGAGGTCGAGCGCACGGTCCACGACCACCACCGCAATCTCATCGTCGCCGCGACCGGAACCGGCAAGACTGTGGTCGCCGCTCTTGACTACCGAAACCTCATGGCCGGGAGCAGCACGCCACCGCGGCTCCTGTTCATCGCTCATCGAATCGAGATCCTCCGGCAGGCTCTGCGGATTTACCGCGAGGTGCTCGCCGACGGATCGTTCGGAGAGCTCTGGGGGCACGGATACCGGCCAACCACCCATCAGCACGTCTTCGCGACCATCCAGTCGATCAGCCAGGTGCTCGATGACATTCCGCCCAACGCCTTCGACGTCATCGTCGTCGACGAATTCCACCACGCGGCAGCGGCCACCTACCGCCGACTGCTCGATCACTTCACTCCCCGCGAACTGTTGGGACTGACCGCTACGCCGGAGCGCGCCGACGGAATCGACGTGGCGGAGGAGTTCTTTGGAGGCCGGACCGCCGCAGAGATGCGGCTCTGGGATGCCTTGGAAGCAGAGCTTCTCAGCCCGTTCCACTACTTTGGAATCGCCGACAATGTCGACCTGCGCCACGTTTCCTGGAAACGCGGCGGCTACGACCACACCGAGCTCGAGAACGTCTTCACCGGCAACGATGCCAGATCACGCATCATCCTCAAGCAACTCGAGGACAAGGTTGCCGACGTGCACCGGATGCGAGCGCTCGGGTTCTGCGTGGGTGTACGGCACGCGCAATACATGGCCGACACCTTCAACGAGGCGGGAATCCCGGCTCGTGCGGTCTCCGGGGAAACCCCGGCGGACGAACGCGCGCAGGCCCTTCGAGACCTCCGGCAGAGGAACGTGAACATCCTCTTCGCCGCGGATCTGTACAACGAAGGCCTCGATCTACCGGAGATCGACACCGTGCTGTTCCTCCGGCCGACGGAGAGCTCCACCATCTTCCTGCAGCAGCTCGGTCGAGGCCTGCGGGCCTCGCCCGATAAGGCCGTATTGACCGCCCTGGACTTCGTCGGGCACCACCGCAAGGAGTTTCGCTTCGACCAGAAGTTCCGCGCGCTCACCGGTGCTTCGAGGTCCGGTCTTCGCGATCAGATCGAGAAGGGCTTCCCGTTCCTTCCCTCCGGGTGTCAGATCGTCCTGGATCGCCAGAGTCAGCAGATTGTCTTGGAGAACGTCAGAGCTCAGGTGCAGCCCCGGTGGGCCACGATGGTCAGTGAGCTGAAGTCGCTCAGCCGTGCAGGCGGCGACATCTCCTTGGCGACCTTCCTCCATGAGAGCGACTTCGACCTTACCGACGTCCTCAAGCCAAAGCGAAGCTGGACGCGGCTCCGGGCCGAGGCAGGTCTCCCCGTGCGGCACCGGTCGTCCCGCCACGACAGCGTGGTGCGACGCGCCGCTGCACTCGCCCACGTCGACGACCTGGAGCGCGGGCAGGCGTATCTCGAGCTCCTGAGTGACGATGCCCCGCATTACGACTCACTGGATGAACGAGGGAAGCGCTACGCCCGCATGCTGTTCTTCAGCATCTGGCCTGACCGGGGCGGCTTCAGCTCATATGCAGAGGGATTGGTCGCCCTGCGAGCCGAAGCTGCTGCTCGGGCGGAACTCAGCGAGGTCATCCGCCTCAGTCTTGACTCCATCTCGCACCTACCGCGCCCCGTTGACGGTCCTCTCGGGGCGCTTGGGCTCATGACGCACGCCCACTATTCACGGGACGAGGTCGTTGCGGCACTTGACCATGCCAACCTGGAGCGACGAGCTGACAGCGTCCGCGAGGGTGTGCTCTTCTCCGAGCCGTGGCAGTCCGATGCCTTCTTCGTCACGTTGAAGAAGTCGGAGCGTGACTACTCACCGACGACGATGTACAACGACTATGCGATCAGTCCGGAGCTCTTCCACTGGGAATCGCAGTCGCGAACGACTGTCGCTTCGCCTACGGGCCAGCGCTATCTCAATCACCGCGAACGGGGAACCCATGTCCTGCTCTTCGTCCGCGCTGAAAAGGTGGACTCCTTGGGCGCGGCACCGTACCTGTTCCTCGGCCCGGCCGACTACGTCAGTCACGAGGGCGAACGTCCCATCGCCATTACCTGGCGGCTGCGACGGCCTCTTCCGATGGACTTCTTCCAGGTGGCGTCGGTCGCTGCGGCGTAGCCCCGACCTGATCCCTGCCGGGACGAGCTCAGTTCGGCGAACCGCCGCTCTTCGACTGCACTCCCTCGCGCCTGACCGACCTCCGCCCCCCGACGCCGTCTCCC
>CALKIP010000017.1 GCA_937995995.1 uncultured bacterium | reverse complement strand
AGACGATGAGGACGAGAGAGCAAGAACGGGCGGCGTACACGTACCTGAAGCCGGCCAGGATCGCGGAACAGTTCGACTGCACGGCCGTCCATGTGGTCAACCTTATCAAGACGGGCAAGCTGAAGGCGATCAACATCGGCACCGGCGATCGGCCGGAGTACCGGGTGAACCCCGACGACTTCGCCCGTTTCCTCGAGACGAGCCAGGTGAACGCGGCATGAGTCGCACAAGCTCGGGCGCGTACGTGATCGACATCCGGGACCAGCGTCTCGACGGCGGGCGCCTCAAGCTGTCCTCCCGAACCACGCACCGGCCGACGTACCGCCGGCGTGAGGCGGCACTGCGGCGACTGATCGAGGACGGAGAGATGGAGATCATCCGCCGTCTCCGTGGCCGCGAGTTGCACATCAGCGAGGTGCAGGCCGCGGTCGAGGCGGGCGATCTGGACCGACTGCGGCGGGGGGATGACGCGGAGTCACTCACACTCGGAGCCGCCGCTGACCGCCTCCTGCGTACCGTCGAGGCGACCCGGGCCGAATCCACCGCAAGGCAGTACGACATCGTCCTACGGATGATGAAGGAGAAGTTCGGTGAGGACACCCCGCTCGCCCAGATCGGCTCTTCCGAGCTCGAGGATTGGATCCACGGCCCGCAGACGACGACCGGCGGCAAGCCGTGGTCACACGCGCGTCAGGCGCTCGCCATGGCGATCGCGGGGCGGCTCTGGAACGTGACGATCCGGAAAGAAGAGGAATACGCCGACCGGGTGGGAGCAGCGCCGCGCATCCGCAGGAATCCGGTGAAGAACGTCGAGCGCCCGAGCGATCGCCAAGGGCGCGTCGAGTTCCTCCACCCGAAGGAATGGCGCACGCTGGCCTCGAAGGTCGAGGGGCGAGCGGTCGCGGTCCTCCTCGGTCTGGGATGTCTCGCGGGGCTTCGCATCTCCGAAGCGGCTCACCTCCGCCCCGGCATCGACGTCATACTCGACGCCGACGTGCCGGTGATCAAGGTGCAGCCGCGCGACGGAGAATACCCGTGGCGGCCCAAGACGAAGCGTTCTATCCGCACGGTCCCGATCGGTGCGGAACTGCTCGCCATGATCCGCACTCATATCGAGCTCGGCTACGCCGGCGACCGCTACCTGATCCGCGTGCCGGGCAAGGATCGCCCACTCGCCCGCCAGACGCTCGCCGACTGGACCGCGGCGGCATTCAGAGAGGCGGGGATCCGCTACGGCCGGAAGAAGGACGCACTAACCCATCACAGTCTCCGACACACGTTCATCTCCTGGCTGGTCCAGGAGGACGTGAGCCTGAAGAAGATCGAAAAGCTCGCCGGCACCTCGGTTCGCATGATCCTCGAGGTGTACGGCCACCTGATCGACGAGGACCTCGAGCGGGCCGTCGCGATCGTCGACCGCAAGGCCCAGGAGGGTTGAAAATGATGCCACTATCCACCGAAACATCCACCGAAAACCGGGGCGAGGGCAGAAACCCGCACAATAGTGCGACTAGTTCCAGAAGTGCCATTTCGGGCACGCCATCCGCCGTAACCGCAACAACGTCACGTAATCTAAACGATTTTCGGCCCTTTCGCGGCGCTGGAATGTGGGCGCTTCGGGG
>CALKIP010000016.1 GCA_937995995.1 uncultured bacterium | reverse complement strand
CGCGCCGAGCAGCAACGCTCCGACGAGGGCCGGGAGGATGATTCGCTTGTGCATCTCGCGTCTCCTTCTGATGTAGGTGGACTCGTGGAACATCCCCGGTCGCGATGCCCTACTCATCGCGATCCGTCAGGGCCGACGCCCGCATAAGCGCCGGCGACCAATCGGGCAGCCTCACCCGCCCGCCCATCACGAGTGGCCTCGTCCGGCCACTCGCCGCATCCAACACGAACAGCCCCTCCCCGCCCCTCCGCACGCCTCGGAACACGAGGTGCCGCCCGTCGGGGGCCCAGCTCGGGTCCTCGCTCCGACCCTCCTCGGTCAACTGCCTCACCGTGGAGCCCGGATTGGCCGCATCCACGGCCATGATCTGGAACTGCCCACGCGAACGACCGTGGAACGCCACGATCGACGTCTCCGGCGACCAGTCGGGCGACGTGTAGTAGCCCGGCTCGCCGTACGTGTACGGCGAGAGCAGCTCCGCACTGCCGCCATCCGTGGACATCACGTAGATGTGCGGCTGGCCGAGCCGGTCCGACATGAAGGCGATCCGCCGGCCATCGCTCGAGTAGGTCGGATAGATGTCCTCGCCCGGCCCCGCTCGCAGTTCGCGCAATCGACCTGTCTCCAGGTCGTACTCGAAGAGGTCCGTGTTGCGACCGTTCCATAGCGCCATCGCCAGCCCACGGCCATCCGGCGTGTAGGTCGGCGTCAGGCTGAGCGCCCGACTGGTCGTGATCTGGCGTACCGCGCCCGTCACGAGGTCACGCTCCTCGACCGTCCACGAGCCGTCGCTGCTCCCCACGCTGTAGGCGATCCGCGTCCCGTCCGGCGACCACGCCGGCGCCATCATGATCCCCTCGGATGTGGCGATCCGGCGCACGTTCTCGCCGTCGGAATCGACGACCATCAATTCGCTTCCGCCCTCGCCTGTGCTGCGCACGAAGGCGATTCTCGACGCAGCCATCCCCGGCTGGCCCGTGGCCCAACGCACCACCTCGTCCGCCGCGGCGTGCACGGCCATGCGGAATCCATCGGCCGATGCGTCCGGCAGCCGGAATGCCTGAAGTTCCCGCACGTTGCCGTAGACGACATCGTGGAAGGTCAGGCGAAGGAGATAGCCTTCCTCCGGGAGTGGCTCCACGGCGCCGTCCAGGACGTAGACCACGTTGAGGCCGTTCCAGGCGCTGTAGTCCACCGGGCCTTCCGCAAGTTGGGGCGGAACCTCGAAGACCTCGAACCGGTCGCTGTAGTCCAGGTCCCGGGCGACGATCGAGCCGACCTGTTCGGCGACCCCGATCAACTCGCCCTCGCCGGTGAACGCGCGCACCGCCAGCGTCGGGCGCTGGAGCGTCTGGTAGATCATCCCCAGGCGCACGCCGGTCGGGAGGCGGGTCGTGTCCTGTTGCGCCGCGAGCGGCGTCGTGTAAAAGAGCAGGAAAAGCAGTAAGATACGACGCATGTGATCTTATATCACGGTCAACGTGCTGTAAAGCCCGACGCTCAGCGCGCCGGGCGGAAGTAGAAGAGGACGGGGAGCCGGTCGCTCGAGAACTCGTCCGGCAAGGGTCCGAACGCCGCTCGCCGCCCCGCCTGCTCGATCGCGGCCATCGCCTCGAAATTGAACGTCACATCGCCCGAGCCACGCACCACGCGAATGTCTTCCACCGTGCCATCCCGCCGGATGACGAAGTAGATCTCCGCCTCGAGACCGGTCGAACCCCGCCAACGGAAATAGCGCCCGATCTGGATCTGGATGTTCTCGAGGTAGCCGGGGAACGGGAACTCCTCACCCTCGATCCGGACATCGATGTCCTCTCCGCCGGTCCTCGCCTCCGGGTCCGGATCCGGCCCCCTCGGCGGCGTGGCGGGCTGCGGCTTCGGCTCCTCCTCGACCACCGCCGGCGTCTCCGTCCGGGGCTGAGGCTCGGGTTCCGGCTCCGGGTCCCGGCGCGGAGGCGGCTCCGGCTCCGCCGTCGGCGACGGCTCGGGCTCGGGCGCCGGCGGTTCGGGTTGCGGTGCCGGCGGCTCGGGCTCCGGCTCCGGCTGAGGTTCGGGCTCCGCCGCCTCCGGCTCCTGCCGGTTGACGACGACCGGCTCCGGCTCGCCCGCCAGCGTCGGCGGAGGCGAGACGATGTCGACCTCGTAGACCTTGAACGGCGGCAACGGCTGCGGAGCGACCAGCCCGGACGCCAGGATAATGGCCGCAGCGAGCCCGTGGATCAACAGCGACGCGACGAGCGCGGTCCCACCCGGCCGATTCCGTCGTCCGCCCCGGCCGTTCATCCCGACCATCGGCTACCGCTCGAGTTCCGGATCGGCGACCAGTCCGACCTCGGCGACATCCAGCTTCTTCATGAGCCCCAGCACCTGCAGAACGGTCCCGTAGACGGCGTCACGGTCCCCCTTGAGGTAGGCCGACGTCGCCTCCTTCTCCTCCATGAGCTGGGGGAACATCACCTCGAAGTCCTCGAGGGATTTCACCTCGACATCGCCGATGTAGATCGTGTTGTCGCGGGTGACGGTCACGATCACGCCCTCGCTCTGCGTGATCGGTGCGGCCGCCGCCTTGGGGAGCTGCACCTCGACGCCGCCCTGGAGGATCGGCGCCGTGATGATGAAGATGACGAGAAGCGTGAACGCCACGTCGACCAGGCTGGTGACGTTGATGTCCGCCGTATGCTGGAGCGAGCCCTTCTTGCCGTTGAACTGGGGCACCACGGCCTACAGCCTCCCCTCGCGGGCCAGCGTGCCGATGAACTCGCTGGCGAAGCCTTCCAGTTCGCCGCTGAATGCACCCAGCCGGCTCAGGAAGTGGTTGTAGGCGATCGCCGCCGGAATCGCGACGGTAAGACCGGCCACCGTGGTGATGAGCGCCTCGGCCACACCCGGCGCGACTGCGCTGATGTTCGCCGTGCCCGACGCCGCGATCCCGAGGAACGCATCCATGACGCCGATGACCGTGCCCAGGAGCCCGAGCAGCGGAGAGACGGTCGCCATGATCGCGAGCCACGACAGCCCCGCGGCAAGTTCGTCACGCTCCTGTGCCTGCTCCTTCTCCAGCACGAGGCGCAGCGCGTGGAGCTGGGCCTCGGAGAGCCCAGGCGTCGGCGGCGCGTTCTCCTTCAGCGCCCCCGGCCGCAGTTCGCTGAAGAAGTTGATGCCGTGGCGGAAGACGCGCGTGTACGGCGACTCGGGCAGCCGCACCACGGACTTGTACGCATCCTCGAGGCGCTGCGTGCGCTCGAGCGAGCGGACGAAGAAGGCCCCCTGTTTCCGCACGCGGCGGAACTGCCCCACCTTCCAGAAGATGATCACCCAGCTTCCCACGGAGAAAAGGGCGAGGACGCCGAGGATGATCTGCGTCGACACCCCGCCACTGGTGATCATGTCCAGCGCGCTCTGGGGCGCCGCGAGTCCGATCTGAAGCAGCACGTTCACCGACCCGTTCCTTGTCCGGCAATGAATTGATACGTCTGGCCGAGTCCCTCGTGGAGGGTTGCGGCCGGTGTCCAGCCCAGGCCGCGCAACTTCGACGCGTCCAGGCACGAATGCAGCACCTCGCCCGGCCGGGCCGGTGCATACTCCAGCTCCGTCTCCCGGCCCACGGCCTCCATGAGCGTGCGCGCCAGCGTGTTGACCGACGTCTCCCGGCCGGTCCCCACATTGAAGGCTCGCGTGTCCAGCCCCTCGTCGCCCGCGATCGGCTGATCCGTGAGGAGCATGTTCGCCGCGACGACGTCGCCCACGAAGATGTAGTCGCGCGTCTGCTCGCCGTCGCCGAAGACGGTCAGCGGCTCTCCCCTCATCAGGCGAGTCGAGAAGATCGCGACCACGCCCGCTTCACCGTACGGGTCCTGGCGCGGACCGTACACGTTCGAGTACCGCATGGCCACGTATTCCAGCCCGTGGATCCGGTGATAGTACTGGAGATAGTATTCCGCGGTCAGCTTGCTCACGCCGTACGGCGAGAGCGGCTGCTTGGCCGTCGTCTCCGGCGTGGGCCGAACCTCCGGCTCGCCGTAGACCACGCCACCGGAGGAGACGAAGAGGACCCTGCGTGTGCCATGGCGGCGTGCCAGCTCCAGCACGTTCAGCAGCCCATCCACGTTGATGCGCGCATCGTAGCGGGGATCGGCCACCGACTTGCGCACATCGATCTGCGCGGCATGGTGGTTGACGATGTCGAAACCACCCGCGTCACGGAAGACCGCCTCCAGCTCGGGGTCCCCGATGTCGAGTTGGACGAAGGTCGCCTCCGCAGGCACGTTCTCGCGCCTGCCCGAGGAGAGGTCGTCGACCACCCACACCCGGTCGCCACGGGCGATGTACGCGTCCGCGACGTGGCTCCCGATGAACCCCGCCCCGCCTGTGACCAGCACCTTCCTCGGCGTCATTGTCGTCCCGTGCCTTCGCTTTCGGTCTGAGGTGTGTCCAGTTCGAAGAGGTAGCGCGCGGCGTGGACCACGGCGGCGGCGGAGCCGTTCGTCGCGGCTTCACGCAGCCGGACCGTGGGCCGATGCAGCACCTTGTTAAGAATCTGGCGCGTTAGCTGCTCGACCAGCTCTCGATCGTCGTCCGTGAGGTGGTCGAGCTTGCGCATCGTCTTCTCGACCTCGCTGCGGCGGACCTCCTCCGCCTGGCCCCGCAGCCCACGAATCAGCGGCACCACGTCCCGCGCGTTGTGCCACGCCTGGAAATCGTCGACCGCTTCCCGAATGATGCCTTCCGCGACCGGGATCTCCGCCCGCCTGCGCTCCAGGGCATCATCCACGATCTGCCGCAGGTCGTCGATGTCGTAGACGAAGACGTTGTCGATCTCGCCGACCGACGGTTCGACGTCCCTCGGGATCGCGATGTCCAGGATCAGCAGCGGCTGCCTCGGCGCTCCGCCGAAGGTCCGCTCGACCACGTCTCGCGTCAGCAGAGCGTGGGGCGCGGCCGTGGCCGTGACCACGATGTCCGTCGCTGCCAGCACCTCGGGCAGCACGTCGAAACGCGCGGCGCGTCCGCCGAAACGCTCGGCCAACTCCCGCGCCCGCGCCTCCGTCCGATTCGCGACGACGATGCTCCGTACCCCCTCGCCCGTCAACGATTCCAGCGAGAGCCGGCTCATCTCGCCCGCACCGAGGACCAGTGCGCGACGCCCCTTGAGCGGACCGAAGATCTTCTTGGCGAGCTCGACCGCGGCCGCCGGCACCGAAGCCGCGCCCGCGCCGAGCGTCGTCTCGCTCCGCACTCGCCCGCCCACCGAGAGCGCCATCTGGAAGAGGCGGGAGAGAACGGGACCGACCACCCTGTGCTCTCCGTCGAGCGCCGCTGCCGCCTCGTACGCCGAGCGGACCTGCCCCTGGATCTGCGCCTCTCCCAGGATCATCGAGTCCAGGCTCGTCACGACGCGGAAGAGGTGCTCCACCGCAGCGCCGCCCCGATGGCAGTATACGTACTCGGCCGCCTCCGTCGAGGTGATCCCGGCCCGCTCCGCGAAGAGGCGCAGCACCGTCTGCACCAGGGGGTCGGGATCGTCCGCTCTCACCCCCGCCCCCGGCAGGCGTTCCCGGTCCCTCTCCCGCAACGCGCCCGAGTCGGCCGTCGCGAGGTAGAACTCCGTGCGGTTGCACGTCGACAGCACGACCGCCTCCTCCGCCCTCCCACTCTCCGTGAGTTCACGGAGTGCGGCCACATCCGAAGGCGGTTCGAAGACGAACCGCTCGCGCACGCCGATCGGCGCGGAATGATGGCTGAGGCCTACGACGGCGACGGACATGACCCCTCGTTCTTCAGGGCTCCTGTCTGGCCCGGACGGCACCAGCCGACATGATACACACGGCTCGGCCCGCCAGGTTCCGCAACGCTCGTCTGCCAGTTCCCCATCACCATCACAGGAAAAGCGCCCCGCCGGTGACCGACAGGCGCAGGATCACGTAGACCAACACGACCACGGCAAAGCCGACCACGGACGCCAGGGCGCCACGCCGGCTCCGCCTCGAGCCGCCGCGCCGGGCAGCCAGCACCGCCGCGAAGGTGAGCCACGTCAGGACCGCCCACGCCACCTTCGGATCGCCGAACGCGAAGGAGTGCTGGAAGCGCACGGTCCACGCCCACCCGAGCACGAGGGCCAGGCTCAACGACGAAAAGCCCACGGCAAGTGAGCGTCGCCCGACCAGGTCGAGCGTGTCGAGTGCAGGGAAGAACCGGAACATCCGGCCGAAGTGTTTGCCCTTCAACTCCCTGAACTGGAGGAGATAGAGCAGTCCGGCGGCGAAGGACACGGCGAGGCCGGCGTAGCCGACGAAGGCCAGGAAGACGTGGAGATGGAACCAGGGGCCGCGGAATGCGAATGCCTCGCCTGCGGGTGCGATACCGAGAAGCAGCGCGACGGCAAGAAGGGTCGAGATGAGCGGCGCCAGGATCAGCCCGATCGTGCGTGCCTCCCGATACGCAGCCATCCCGAGTAGGACGGCGCCGATCAGGAAGGAAAGGACCGACAGCGACGGCGCCAGCCCGACGAGGGGCAGCTCCTGGAAGCGGAGAACGTAGGCCCCCAGCCCGACGCCATGGGCGAGCACGCCCCCCGCAAGCGTCGCCTCCCCGCCCCGCGAGACAGTGCGCCGCCCCTGCACGAGCGATCCGATCAGGATGCCCGTAGCGGCTACGTAGAGTACCAGCGCAAGGCCGTGGAGGATGACTACCATTCCCGTTATGTGACAATGGGCGCCCGAAGGCGCCCATCCACCGAGCTACCTGCGAACTTTGCGGGCGAATGCGCCCGCGATTGCGTCACGGCCGCTTCGCGACCACCTGTACCGGAAGGCCCGGGCGCAGCGACGACTGCTCGAGCTTCACGACCTGAACCGTCGCGCTGCGCTCCAGCACCCGTACGACGCGCAGTCGGGCCACCTGCTCCGGCGGCAGGCGCACGCCATCGGCCCGCCGCTCCGGGAGGAAGGCGACGAGTTCGTCGCCCACCTCGAGGCCGTCCTCGCGGCCCAGGCTCACGAAGGCCCGATCGAAGGTGGCCGGCAGCGGCTGCTCCTGCTCGAAGGCGATGAGCACGCCCCGAGGACCATCGGCGATCGGCTGCGGCGGCGCATCCACCGCACCCGGGAAGCGCTCGAGCGGAACCGCGAGTGCATCCTCTTCGAGCAGTTCGAACTGCTCGCCCACGACCGCCGTGATCACGTCGTCGTCGATGGCGGAGACAGTCACTGTGCCGAGTGGCCGGATGATCCGGCCCCAGCCACCGACGCCGCGTCCCGGCATGACCAGGAGCAGACGGTCTCCGACGGCGGGCGCTGCAGACCGGCGGTACCGGATGTACACTTTATCATACGGGTGCGCGCTCGCAACGATCCGCTCGGTCTCCGGCCCGCCGGCCACCGCGACGACCTCGCCCACCGGTTGCAGCCGGCTCGGCTCGCTCAGCCAGGGCGCCGCGTAGAACTCGCCCGCCCTCACCTGCGGCACCCGCACCTCCGGCCCCTCGAGCTCGATCGCCGCTTGCCCCGAGGCACGGGTCACCGCGGGCGACGCCTTGTAGAACCGGGTCCGCGCGGCCGGCTCCGCCGCCGTCGCCCCGGCCGCCGGCGACTCCTTGAGTGCGACCGCCGCCGCATCCGCCGGCAACCCCGGGATGATCAGTCGCTCACGCGGGTAGATCCAGTGCGGATCCTCGACGACCCCGCGGTTGGCCTCGAAGATCACCCCCCAGAGGAACGGGTCCTTCAGATAGAAGTTCGCCAGGTCCCAGAGCGTGTCCCCTTTGCGCACGACGTGTTCACGGCCCGTGGCCTCCTGGGCCGGCTCCGCCCGCTCCTGGGCGGCGGCCTGTGCCGGCAGGGCCAGCAGTGCGGCAACGAGCGCGGCACCGCCGTTGAACACACGCGTTCGACGATTGTTCGACTGCTTCATGGCAGGCTTCTCCGTCAGACGGGGAGGTTCGCTTCGGCGCGGGCGCTGTCGAGCAGGATCACGTCCTGCGCAATGATCTCCGTCGCGTAACGTGCCTGACCGGAGGGATCGTTCCAGCTACGATACTCGACCCGACCTTCCACGAACAGTCGGTCCCCCCGTTTGACGTAACGCTCGACGACGTCCGCCAACCGGTCCCATGCGATCACGCGGTGCCACTCGGTCTTCTCGTGCGTTCGGCCGTCACGATCGGACCAGCGACGGCTCGTCGCGAGCGACAGGCTCGCCACACGTGTCCCGCTCGCCGTGGTCCGAACCTCCGGATCCGCGCCGACGTGGCCGATGAGCAGCGCCTTGTTCAGACTCCGGCTCATACCGGGTGACCTGGGCGGTTGCCTCACGGGGAGAACAGGCGGGAAGATAGAACGCAGGTCGAGCGAAGTCAATCATTCATCGGCCGTCTTAAAGGCTGGCACGCAGCGCCACTCCCACCCGCCGGGTCGACCAGCCGGCGGCCCCGTGTTCGGCCCGCAGAGTGGTCACGACCTCGGCGCCGCTCACCGGCATGAAGATGAGATCCACCGTGCCCCCGACGCTCTTTCCCGGCTGCCTGTCGTAGAGGAGGTTGCGCGGCTTGCGATCGCGCTGGAATGCGGCCAGATCGAGTCGGACACGGGCGTTGTCCAACCAGACGCCCGTCTCCACGCGGTGCTCGTATCCGTAGCCACCGAGTGGATGCCCGATCGGCGTGCCGGCGATGTCGACGTATTGCTCCCGGATCCCTGAGGAATGGCGATACCAGTTGCGCTGCTCGAAGTCCCCGAACAGCTGCGCATCCTCGCCGAACGCCGTGTACTCGTAGCGCAGCGACACATCGGGCAGAAGTGGGATCGCCGGCGCGAAGAGGCCGACCACCACACCGGGGTCTTCGTCGATCCCGGCGGTGTCCTCGAAGCCCCACTCGAGGTACGGCTGTACGGCCCACCCGGCGATGTTCGTCCGGAGTCGCACACCGATCGAGGCCCGCTGGTCCTCGAAGAGAGTGTGCTTGCCCACGAGGAGGAATAGTACGTCCTCGGGCCCGAGAACCTCGCCTCGGTTCTTGCGTGCGACCAGCAACGTGCGATTGAGGTGGAGCTGGATCCACGGCGCCGGTGTGAGACTGACGCGCATGGCGCCGAAGATGGAGGCGTCGCCGAACTCGTCGGCGCCGATCCGGCTCACGTAGACGAGCCCGTTCACCCGCCCGAGGACGGAAACGTCGAGGGGCTCGACCAACCCGATCCCCACACCGTCGAAGATGGCGGCGTCGCTCAACGTCACGCCACCACTGGCCCCGGTGCCGAAGGAGAGGCTGCCGCGTCCAGCGAAGAGCCAGACGCGGTTCCAGCGCGTGGCGGCGTTGAGATGGCCGAGGCGCCCGTTCCCCGTGGCCTCCGAACCCGCGAAGCCGCCGTAATGGCACTCGGGTGCGTACGACAGCCCCAGCCACGGCGCGGGCGACCAGACCAGCGTCGGCTCGAAGACGCGGCCTCGCCATTCCCTGTCTCGGCTGCTGCGTTCCTCGTACCCGATGCGAATCGACCCGGCCACGGGAGCGTTCGTGGGGAACTCACGCCGGAAACGCTCCCACGCCATCCGCGCGAACCTCGCGAGCCCCGCCGGCTCGCTATCGTCGCCGTCCGCTGCACGAGCCGCCGCTTCCTCGAGGGCGTCCGCGACCACCCCGACCGGAAGCGGCCGGGCGCCGTCGATCCGACCCGGCTCGATCCACCCCGCCGCCGCCAGCCGCTCCAATGCGGCGTAAGCCCAGTGGTCCGAATACAGCGGCGCGATCGCTTCCCCGGCTCCCGCATGCTGCGCCTGGACAGACCGCCCCACCAAAAGCAAACACCCCACGAGCCCCAACAGATAGGGCGCCGGGATACCACGCCGGCGCCCTCGATGTCCTGCCCACATAGACGAACCCCTTACGGTCTTCGGGCGAACTCCCGTGCCCAGTACGTGATGATCATGTCCGCGCCGGCCCGCTTGATCGCGGTCAGCGACTCGTACAGGGCGGCATCCGCATCCAGCCAGCCCCGCTCACCGGCGGCGAGAATCATCGAGTACTCGCCCGAGACGTGATAGCCGAAGACCGGATAGCCGGTCTCGTGCTTCACCCTCCACAGCACATCGAGGTACGGCAGCGCCGGCTTGACCATGAGGATGTCGGCGCCCTCCTCGATGTCGAGGCGAACCTCGCGCAGCGCCTCCTCGACGTTGCCGGGGTCCATCTGATAGGCCCTCCGGTCGCCGAACTCGGGCGCACTCTCCGCCGCCTCCCGGAACGGGCCGTAGAACGCCGAAGCGTACTTCGCCGCGTAGCTGAGGATCACGACGTCGCTGAAACCTTCCGCGTCCAGTGCCTGGCGGATCACACCGACGCGGCCGTCCATCATGTCGCTCGGCGCGACGATATCCGCACCCGCCCGGGCGTGGCTGAGCGCCTGCCGCGCGAGAAGCTCCAGCGTCTCGTCATTGTCGACGGTGCCGTTCCGAATGACGCCACAATGGCCGTGCGATGTGTACTCGCACAGGCACACGTCGGTGATGACGACCAGTTCCGGGATCTCTTCCTTCAACGCGCGAACCGCCGTTTGTACGACACCCTCCTCGGCGTAGCCCGACGTTCCGCGCTCGTCCTTCGCCTCCGGGATGCCGAACAGCAGCACCGCAGGGATCCCCAGCTCGTGGGCCTCGGCCGCATCACGGATCAACTCGTCCACGGAGGTCTGCGACACCCCCGGCATGGCGCCGACCGGCCGGCGTACGCCGGTGCCGGGCATGACGAACAACGGCAGGATCAAGTCACCGGCCGTGACCTCCGTCTCGCGGACCATGCGCCGCAGCGTCTCGGTCCGACGGAGCCGGCGCGGCCTGTATTCTGGAAATTTCGGCATGTTGGATGATCTTCGTCAGCTCTCCCGATCGTCCAGGCGCTTGCACATCACGAGCGCGTCCTCGACCGGGTTCGTGTAGTAGCCAGGCCGCCGGGCGACCTGCTTGAAGCCGTACGCCTCGTAGAGCCGCTGCGCCGACGTGTTCGTGACGCGGACCTCGAGGTAGAGTTCGCGAACGCCCCGGCCGCGCATGTCCTCCACCACAGCGTCCATCAGCCGCCGGGCGACGCCCTTGCGGCGGTGCTCCGGCGCGACGGCGATGTTGCCGAGCTCGCCCTGCTCGAGCACCGCCCAGCACGCCGCGTAGCCCGCGACCTCGTTGTCCGATTCCGCGACGTAAAGCGACGAGTCGCTACGGTTCAACAGCCCCCTGAAACTGGTCTCGGGCCAGGGCGACGTGTACGAGGCATGCTCGATCTGCATGACGCGCGGCAGATCCATGCTGCTCATCGGACGGATGAAGACGTCGCTCACCCCAGCACACCTCGGTCAACACCCGCACCTCTGAGGTACTCCGGCTCCCACGCCGGCGGGTCCTCGACGAGCCCCAGATCCGGAACACGGTCCGCGAGCCAGAGCAGTGCACTCGCCCGCGGCGCAGACCGGTGTGCCGGGGCCACTCTCCCGCCCGCGGCCTCGATCGCCTCCCGATACCGCAGCGCCCCCTCGCCCACGTAGAGGGGCGACGCGCCCTCGAGGGCGTCCAGCACCTCCTCGAGTGGCGCGGCACGCGGCTCGAGGACTACATCGACGACCGCAGATTGTGCGGTCCCCCGTTCCACGACGCCGGCGCCCAAACCGACGCCGGCCGTCTCGGCAGTTCCGCCCTCCTCATTCGACACGGCAATCGACGGAAAGCGGTAGCACGCCGCGTACACCTCCCCCCGCCGCGCATCGTAGAGCGCACACACCGGCGCCTGATCGGCCGCGGATGCCGCCAGAGCCATGAGCCCCGAGTACGCGTAGAGCGGAACACCCAGCGACCGCACCAGCCCCTTCGCCGTAGCTCCCGCGACGCGCACCCCCGTGAACGAGCCCGGCCCGCCCGCGACGACGACGGCACCCAGCTCTGCCACCTCCACGCCCGCCGACCGAAGCGCGTAGTCAACTGCCGGAAGCAGCGACTCCGAGTGCCGCGCCTGCACGCCCACCACGAGTTCCGCCAACAGACGGTCCCCGCGCCCCAGCGCCACACTCCCCAGCGGCGTGGACGTATCGATCGCCAGATACGCCTTCATCCCCCCTCGTCACGTAATGGCGTGCCGGGGCGACCGGGCGATCGCATACAGGCCCCCTCGCTGATCACTCCGGCACCCCCGGCACCCTCGGCGCCGCCCCCCGCCGCACCGCCCGAACCACCCGCGTCTCCCCAGCCCCAGCCCTCGCCCCGGCCTCAAGATAAATATCCCAGCGGTCCGGTGGCAGCAACGCCTCGGCGCGTTCCGGCCACTCGATCAGCACGAGATCGTCGCCGGTGCCGAGCTCCTGCCAGCCCAGTTCCCAGACGTCCTCCGGATCGTCCAGGCGGTAGAGGTCCAGGTGCCAGACGTCCACGCCGCGCTCGCCGGAGTATCGGTAGACCAGATTGAACGTCGGCGACGGCATCGGCCCCACCACCCCCGCTCCCCGCGCCACCGCGCGGGCGAGGACGGATTTTCCCATGCCCAGCTCTCCCCGTAGCGCGAACACCGCCGGCACCTCTACCTCCGCCCCGATCCGCTCGCCCCACGCCACGAGTTCTTCCTCCGTCAGCTCGAACGGCCCCAGCTCCCCGAATTCCGCCATTTCCCCTTCACCGTACAAGCGCGAGCGCGGGCGCGAAGGTCGGGCAATCCCGCAGATCCACCCAACCCCCTTCGCCCACGAGGGTCGAGGTAGCGATGAGAGTAGAGGTACGTGCGAGGTCTCCCCTGCCCCCACCCAGCTCCACCTCTCGCCCTAACCCTTCGAAGCCGCGGCCCCCTCCAGCTTCGCCTTCACCTCCTGGGGCTGGTCGCGCAACTTCGCCGCCCGCTCGAAATCCAGCATCGCCGCGGCTTCGCGCATCTGATGCTCCAGGATCTTGGCCCACTCCTCGAGGTTGACCTCCTCGGCGTAGTCGGCCTGCGGCTCCGTCACCTTCCCCACCACCTCGCCACGGGCGTCGGCGACGCGTGTGCTGAGCGTCACCTCTTCGATGCTCTTGATGATGGTCTGCGGGATGATCCCGTGCTCCTCGTTGTACTGCCGCTGGATCTCCCGGCGCCGGTTCGTCTCGTCGATGCAGCGGCGCATCGAACCGGTGATCCTGTCGGCGTACATGATGGCCTTGCCCTGGGCGTTCCGCGCGGCGCGGCCGATCGTCTGGATCAGCGAGCGCTCGTCGCGCAGGAAGCCCTCCTTGTCCGCGTCCAGGATCGCGACGAGCGAGACTTCCGGCAGGTCGAGCCCCTCGCGCAACAGGTTGATCCCGACCAGCACGTCGAACCTCCCGAGGCGCAGGTCGCGCAGGATCTCGACCCGCTCGATCGCGTCGATGTCGGAGTGCATGTAGCGGACACGGATCCCGATCTGCTGGAGGTAGTCCGTCAGATCCTCGGCCATGCGCTTGGTCAGCGTCGTCACCAGGACGCGCTCGCCCTTCTTCTCGCGCTCGCGGATCTCGGCGATCAGGTCGTCGACCTGGCCCTTGACCGGCCGCACGTCGACCTCGGGGTCGAGCAGCCCGGTCGGCCGGATGAGCTGCTCGACGACCACGCCGCCGGACTTTTCCAGTTCGTAGTCGCCCGGTGTCGCGGAGACGAAGATCGCGCGTGGGACCAGCTCCTCCCACTCCTCGAACTTGAGCGGCCGGTTGTCGAGCGCGCTCGGCAGCCGGAAGCCGTGCTCGACCAGCGTCGTCTTGCGCGCACGGTCACCGTTGTACATCCCCCGGATCTGCGGGACCGAGACGTGCGACTCGTCGACGATCAACAGGAAGTCGTCCGGGAAGTAGTCGAAGAGGCACGCCGGCCGCTCACCCTCCTCGCGGCCCGTCAGGTGCCGCGAGTAGTTCTCGACGCCCGGGCAGGTGCCCAGCTCGAGGAGCATCTCGATGTCGAAGTTCGTGCGCTGCTCGAGGCGCTGCGCCTCGAGCAGCTTCTCCTGGGCGCGCAGCTCCCAGAGCCGCTCCTCCAGCTCCTCGCGGATCCGCTCGACCGCACGTTCGACCGTCGACTTCTGCGTCACGAAGTGCGTGGCCGGGTAGATCGCCGCACGCGGCAGCCGCACGATCGTCTCGCCGGTCAACGGATCGAAGCGGCTGATCCGCTCGATCTCGTCGCCCCACAGCTCGATGCGGACCGCCTGCTCCTCGTACGCCGGGAAGACCTCGATCACGTCGCCCCGCACCCGGAAGGTGCCGCGCGTGAACTCGAAGTCGTTCCGGCTGTACTGGATCCGGACCAGCGCCTGCAGGATGTCGC
>CALKIP010000015.1 GCA_937995995.1 uncultured bacterium | reverse complement strand
CGGAGTCATAATCCGTTGGTTGGGGGTTCGAGTCCCTCCCCTGCTACTTTTGGCAAGATAGAGCGCCGCAAGGGTTTGTATCCTTGCGGCGCCTTTTTTGTGCTGTGTTGGGCCGGTCGGCCGTCCGATTCGCACGCGGAATACTTGCCGTACCTACCGTACAGACGGACATGCGACTGCGCATCCTCCCGACACACCCACACCAGGAGCGCCCGCGACGTGTGCGGAAGCCACATCATCGGAGCGGGAACGGACGATGGGTTCGACTCGGTCGTTGGCGATCGTATGCCTCGCCGCACTCGTATGAATGGGCCGAATCTTGCTTCGGTTTTCGCGCGTTACAAACCTTCCACCCCATCCGAATCGGACCTTCCGTGGGATACACCGCATGAGCACGCAACCGGTTCTCCACCTGGATGTGGACGACACACTTATCAACTGGGCGACGCTCCAGGCCGCGCCCGCCCGCGGGGTGCGGGAGTTCCTCCCGTGGGCGCTGGAGCGCTTCGAGGTCCGTTGGCTGACCCGGCGCTGTCCCAGTGGGGAGATGCCCGAGGAGATGGCCCGGGAACTGTGCGGGCTCATCGAGATCGAGCCGGCGCTGGTCGGACCCGTTTCGGGTCTGAACTGGGAGACGTGCGAATCGAAGCTCAACGGGATCGCCTGGCTCGAGCACCTGGTCCTGGGACGGCCGTTCATCTGGGTCGAGGACGACTTCGGCGTGGGTGAGACCGAACTCCACTTCCTCGAGCAGCACGGCTGTCTCGAGTGCTATTTCCAGTGCAACGTGAGCATGGATCCCGGTGCCCTCGTGCGGGTGCACGAGCGGCTCAAGGAACTCGTCTAGGCGGCCGCCTCGCTCGCCTGGCTCCCTCGTCGCGAGACTGTGCCGTCTCCGAATTCACTGTCGTCGTGTCGCGTACCGATCGCGCGGCCGATCACGCCGAACTCAGTGGTCTGGTGAAGATCCGGTACGTACGACCACCCACGCCGACGCCGTCGTCGGTGGCCTCGAGCCCATGCTTGGCGGCGAGCGCCGCGAGTGTCGCGCCGGAGGCGGGCTGAAATCCCAGGCGAGTCCAGAAGGTGATCGCTCCCTGGTTCTCGGCCGCGACACTGAGGGTCATTCGGCGCGCTCCCTTTTGGCGCGCCTGCCGGGCGACGTGCTCCACCAATGCGCGTGCGAGGCCGCCCCGCCGCGCCTCCGCCCGGACGGCGACCCGGTGGATGTGTGCCTCGCCCGCAATCAGAGAAGCGAAAAGGAAGGCCGTGAGCCTCTCACCCGCGAACGCTCCCACGCTGAGCTTCCACTTCTCCTCGCGCTCGGCAAGGAAATGGGCGGCGGTCCATTCTTCGTGGGAATAGGCATCGCCGAGTTCGGCGCGGATGGCGGCTTCCAGTTCGACGACGGAGTCGAGGTGCGCTTCGAGGAGGCCACGATCGAACCGGCGCAGTTCGGCGCCGCGGATGCGATCGACGGCCGCGGCTTCGGTGAGGGAGGTCACGTACCGCGTGATCAGCTCCAGCGCCTGGCGCTCGATCCGCTCCGCCTCGGCGGGGTCCTCGATGAAACCGGGCAGGTGTCGGCGGAGCACGACCCGGGCATCGGCAAGGAGCCAGTCCAGCTTGAGACTCAACCCTTCCGCGCGTGCGTAGCCTTCGCACAGAACCTCGTCGACGCGGCGGTACCCGGTTCGGTTGGAGGCCAGACGGAGCCAGAGGTCCCAATCCTCGCAGGTCCGGAGGGTTTCGTTGTAGCCGCCGTTCCGGAGGAGCAGGTCCCGACGGATCAGCGGCGAGCACCCGGATCCGCTCACGGCGTTCTTGACGAGGAGCGAGCGCAGGAAGCCGTGCGGGTCACTGTCCGGCGGGGGGACGTCCGCACAGTCCACCCATGCCGAACCGTTGGGGCAGATGATGCGGGTCAGGCAGAACACCACCCCCACATTGGACGGGGAGGCGTCGAGGAGGGCGAGCTGGCGCTCCAGCTTTTCCGGGAGCCAGCGGTCATCGGCGTCCAGTAGCGCGATCAAGGCACCGGTCGCGTTCCTGATCCCTGTGTTGCGCGCCGTGGCGAGGCCGCGGTTGCGGTCGTGGCGGACCACCCGGACGGGCGGGCCGTAGCTATCGGCAAGATCGGCGCTACCGTCTGTGGAGCCATCGTCGACCACCAGGATCTCCTCCGGTGGTCGGGTCTGTTCGAGCGCACTCTCGATCGAGCGCGCAAGGTGGGGTGTCGCATCGAATGCAGGGATCACGAGGGTGACGGTGCTCTTCTCCATTTCCGCTCCCCGATACCAGAGCACGGGAATCCAGCGGATAGGGTGGCAAGGTATATTCCGGGTCTACCTTCCTCTTGCGCGTTTTGCCGCAATGGCCTGTGCACGGGCATAGCCGCCCAACCCGGCGATTCCTCCAGCCAACTCCAGCGCCACCAGATGGACCGGCAGATCAGCCGCCCCGCGGAGGGCGGGAATGGCGCGCTTCCGAAGCTGGTATGAGATCCAGTTCCTCTGCTCCAGCCTGGCACGCTCCGCGTATTTCTCCTCATCGGATCGGACGATCTTGTCGAGGTAGGTCTGGTAGCCCCACCCCCAGTGGAAGAGGCGGCGTGCGAGCTGGTCCCATCGCGGGAGGTGACGATGATGGACCGTCGCACCGGGCTCGAAGGCCAGGAAGTACCCTGCACGCAGTGTCCGGTAGAAGATGTCGAGGTCCTCGGATCGCCAGAGCGCCTCGTCGAATCCGCCGAGCCGTTCGAGGCAGTCACGGGAGAGGGCCATGCTCCCACCCGCGCCAAACCTCCAGGCTTGAACGGGGTGGACCGGGCCCTCACCCGACTCCGAGGTGAAGAGGAGACGACGAAAGCCTCGGTTGAAGCCTCCTCGCGCCTCCATTGCCTCCTGGGCCGGAGTCTCCAATTCGAGTGGAAGGATCGGCCCGGTGACGCACCCCAGGCGCGGCTCGGCGGCGAAGCTGCGAGCGAACGACTCGACCCAACGGCATGTGGGCCGGCAGTCGTCGTCGGTGAAGGCGACGATGTCACCCGATGCGGCGCGGAGCCCTGTGTTTCGTGCACGGGGCAACCCCGGTACCGGCTCGACCAGGTAGCGCGCGTGTGGCACGTGCTCCATGACCACGCGCCGCGTCCGGTCGTCCTTCGGGGCGTTGTCCACGACGATCAGCTCGAAATCTCTCACGCTCTGCACGCGGAGCGCGTCGAGCGCGATCGGGAGGCGATCGGGACGATCGCGTGTGCAGATGACCACGGTGACTCGGGGGAGCGCCCGCAGCGCGACCGGGTGGGTAGCCGAGGGCTCGGCAAGGAACGACTCGATCGCATCGGCGAGCGCATCGGCCGGAAGGGCGGAGGTGCCCGGGCGCGGGGAGAGGAGGACCGAGCTGACCGGAGTGCTGTCGCGCCATGCGATCAGCCAGAGGCGGTCACGACCTCCCAGGGAGATCGTTTCAGGGAGTGGCTCCGCGAGATCGAGGTCAAAAATGCGGGTCGCCATGGCTACGCTGCCGCTGCAAGCGACGTTCCCCACCCGACCCCCGCACCCGAATCCGACCCCTGACTCCTGATTCCTGATTCCTGAATGCTGAATGC